>DASXXO010000363.1:0-3664 GCA_036503045.1 Caldimonas sp.
CGACAGGCTCGTGCCGCCGCCAACGTCGCTCGCGAGGCTGACCTGGACCCCGGCTTCGCGCGCGGCGCGCCAGCCGAACAGGCCGCTGCCGAGGAACAGATTCGACGACGGCGAGTGCGCGATCTGCGCCCCCGCCGCGGCGAGCGCGGCGCGGTCGGCGTCGTCGAGCCAGATGCCGTGCGCGAAGACGCTCTTCGCGTGCAGCAGGCCGGCCGCGGCGTAGACGTCGAGGTAGCTGCGCGCCTCCGGGAACAGCTCGCGGACCCACCGCACCTCGGCTTGACTCTCGGCAAGGTGCGTCTGCAGGTAGAGCGTCGGGTCGGCGCGGCAAAGCCGGCCGGCGAGCGCGAGCTGCGCGCGCGAGCTGGTGGGCGCGAAGCGCACCGTCACCGCGTAGGCGAGCCGGGCGCGGCCGTGCCATCGCACGATCAGATCTTCCATCTCGCGCTCGCCGGTGGCGACGTCGTCGACCAGGTCGGCCGGGGCGTTCCGGTCCATCAGCACCTTGCCGGCGATCACGCGCATGCCGCGCGCCTCGGCCGCCGCGAACAGCGCGTCGACCGAGCCGGCGTGCACGGTCGGGAAGACCACCGCCGACGTCGTCCCGTGCGCGAGCAGCGCGTCGAGGAAGTGCGCGACGGCACCTTCGGCGTGCGCAGGATCGGCGTGGCGCGCCTCCGCGGGGAAGGTGTGCGTCGTCAACCAGTCGAGCAGCTCGGTGCCGTAGCTGGCGATGACGTCGATCTGCGCGCTGTGCACGTGGGTGTCGACGAATCCCGGCAGCACCAGGCAGCCCCTGTTGTCGTGAAGCGCCCAGCCCTCGCCCGGAGCTTCGCGCTGCGCGGCGACGATGCGGCCGCCCTCGGCGAGGAGCCACTGGTCGGGGCGGAAGCGCACCGCGGCCGAATCGGTCTCGCCCCACGCCGGCTCGGCGACGAAGTCGAGCAGGTCGCCGCGGATCGCGATGCGCTCGTTGCGAGCGGGGCCGATGGCGGGAGGCGAAGGAGGCATGCGAGATGCGTGTATACCATCGCGACACCATGGCGAGCCGCCCGATCCGCTTCTTCCACCGCGGCGCCGTCGTCGAGGTCGACCCTCCGGCGACGACGCGCACGGTGCTCGACTGGCTACGCGAAGACGCGCACTGCACCGGCACCAAGGAAGGCTGCAACGAAGGCGATTGCGGCGCGTGCACGGTCGTCGTCGCCGAGCTCGCGCCGGCGGGCGCGACCGCCGCCGACGTCGTCGCAGGGCTGCGCCTGCGCAGCGCCAACGCCTGCATCCAGTTCCTGCCGACCCTCGACGGCAAGGCGCTGTTCACGGTCGAGGACTTGCGCTCGGCGGGCGGCGAGGCGCACCCGGTGCAACGTGCGATGGTCGACTGCCACGCGTCGCAGTGCGGCTTCTGCACGCCCGGCTTCGTGATGTCGCTCTGGGCCACGTACCAGCACCACGTCGCGCGCGGCACGCGGCCGTCGCGCCAGGCGATCGCCGACGAGCTCTCCGGCACCCTCTGCCGCTGCACCGGCTATCGGCCGATCGTCGACGCCGGCGAGCGGATGTTCGAACTGCCGGCCGCGCCGCTCGAGGCAACGCCGGTCGTCGCCGCGCTCGAAGGCATGCGCGCGCTGCCGGCGCTCCACTGCGTCGCCGCGAATCGCGCGGAGCTGATCGCGCCGCGCACGCTCGACGACTTCGCCGCCGCGCGGCTCTCCCATCCCGACGCGCGCATCCTCGCCGGCTCGACCGACATCGGCCTGTGGGTCAACAAGATGTTCCGCGACCTGCCCGTGCTGCTCTATGTCGGCGCGGTCGACGCGTTGAAGACCGTCGACGCACGCGACGGCGTGCTCTCGATCGGCGCCGGCGCGTCGCTCGAGGACGCGTGGCGCGCGCTCGTCGCGCGCTGGCCGTCGTGCACCGACATGTGGCTGCGCTTTGCCGGCGTGCCGCTCCGCCACACCGGGACGATGGGCGGCAACGTCGCCAACGGCTCGCCGATCGGCGACTCGGCGCCGGTGCTGATGGCGCTCGATGCGCGGCTCGTCCTCCGTCGCGGCGACGCGCTCCGGCGCGTCGCCCTCGCCGACTTCTACACCGGCTACATGCAGAACGTGCTCGCGCCGGGCGAGTTCGTGCAGGCGATCGAGGTGCCGCTCGAGCGGCCGCGCGCCAGCGTGCGCGCGTACAAGATCTCGAAGCGCTTCGACTGCGACATCTCCGCGGTCTGCGCCGGCCTCGCGATCGAGCGCGACGCGACGGACCGGGTCGTCGCCGCGCGCCTCGCCTTCGGCGGCATGGCGGCGACGGTGCGACGCGCGAGCGGCGCCGAGGCCGCGCTCGTCGGCGCGCGCTGGGACGAGGCCGCGCTTACCAATGCGCAGCGCGCGCTCGCGGGCGATTTCACGCCGCTCAGCGACATGCGCGCGAGCGCCGCCTACCGGACGCAGGTCGCGCAGAACCTACTGCGCCGCTTCTGGCTCGAGACGCGCGCCGCGCAGCCGCTCGCCGCCGAAGAAACGAGCGTCTGGGCAACTCCTGCGCGGACCGCAATGCGCGCCGTGTTCGGGGCAACGCCATGAACCGCGCGCTCGATCCGCGCTGGTTGCGCGCGCCCGATGCTGACGCGGCCGCCGCGGCGAGCGGCGCGCGCATCGGCGTCGCGCTGCCGCACGAGTCGGCGCACCTGCACGTCGCCGGCGCCGCGCCCTATGTCGACGACCTGCCCGAGCTCGCCGGGACGCTGCACGCAGCGCTCGGCCTGTCGCCGGTCGCGCACGGCCGCCTGGTCGGGTTCGACCGCGCCCGTATCGCCGCGTTGCCCGGCGTCGTCGACGTGCTCGTCGCCGCCGACATTCCAGGGCCGAACGACTGCGGCCCGGTGATCCACGACGACCCGATCCTCGCCGACGGCACGGTCCACTATCTCGGCCAGCCGGTGTGCGCGGTGATCGCCGAGACGCGCGACGCGGCGCGGCGCGCGGCCGCGCAGGCGCACGCGGCGCTGAGGGTCGAGCCGCTCGCGCCGATCCTGACGCCGGTCGAGGCGCACGCGGCGCGGAGCTACGTCCTGCCGCCGATGCACCTCGCGCGCGGCGACGCGCGCGCCGCGATCGCCGCCGCGCCGCGCCGCCTCGCCGACACGCTCGAGGTCGGCGGCCAGGAGCAGTTCTATCTCGAAGGGCAGATCTCTTACGCGGTGCCGCGCGAGGACCGCGGCATGTTCGTCCACTGCTCGACGCAGCACCCGAGCGAGATGCAGCACGTCATCGCCAAGTGCCTCGGCCTGTCGTCGCACCACGTGCAGGTCGAATGCCGGCGCATGGGCGGCGGCTTCGGCGGCAAGGAGTCGCAATCGGCGCTGTTCGCGTGCGTCGCCGCGATCGCTGCCCACAAGCTCGGCCGGCCGGTGAAGCTGCGCCTCGACCGCGACGACGACTTCCTCGTCACCGGCCGGCGCCACTGCTTCCATTACGAGTACGAGGTCGGCTTCGACGACGACGGGCGCATCCTCGGCGCCGAGCTGACGATGGTCTCGCGCGCGGGCTTTTCGGCCGACCTCTCGGGCCCGGTCATGACGCGCGCGGTCTGCCACTTCGACAACACCTACTGGCTGCCCGACGTCGCGATCCACGGCTACTCGGGGCGCACCAACACGCAGAGC
>DASXXO010000364.1:0-7037 GCA_036503045.1 Caldimonas sp.
TGCGAGCGCGCGAAGTCCTCCTCGCGAAAGCCGCGCGCGTCGAGCAGCGCGACGGCGATCGCGTCGCCGAGCGCCATCTGGGCGGTCGTGCTCGCTGTCGGCGCGAGGTTGAGCGGGCAGGCCTCCTGGTCGACCGCGCTCGAGAGCACGATGTCGGCGTGGCGGCCGAGGCTGCTGTCGACGTTGCCCGTCATCGCGATCATCGTCACGCCGAGGCGCTTGATCGCCGGGACGATCGCCGCGATCTCGTCGCTCTCGCCGGAGTTGGAGATCGCGAGGACGACGTCCTCGGGCGTCACCATGCCGAGGTCGCCATG
This sequence comes from Caldimonas sp., assembly GCA_036503045.1. GTDB lineage: Bacteria > Pseudomonadota > Gammaproteobacteria > Burkholderiales > Burkholderiaceae_C > Schlegelella_A. The sequence goes on from DASXXO010000364.1 coordinate 318, forward strand.
GCTCGCCTCGCCGGGGTGCACGAACATGGCGGGCGTTCCGGTCGAGGCGAGCGTCGCCGCGACCTTGCGGCCGACGTGGCCGCTCTTGCCCATCCCCATCACGACGACGCGGCCGCGGCACGCGAGGATGGCGCCCAGCGCGGCAACGAAGGCGTCGCCCTGGCGCTCCTTCAGCGCGTCGATGGCCCGCGCCTCGATGTCGAGCGTCGCGCACGCGAGGTCGAGCGCCCGGCGGGCGTCGAAGGTGGGGGTCGCAGGCACCGTGGCGATCGATCGGTCCAGTAGGATCGGCCGATTCTAGGGAGGCACGGACCGTGCAGTGGTTCCCGGATCTGCGCCCCATGCGTTCGCACGATTCTCGATGCACTCATCGCTCGAACTGACGCTCGTCTTCCTGGTCGCCGCCGTCGCTGGCGTCGTCGTCTGCCGCCTCGCCCGGCTGCCGCCCATGCTCGGCTATCTCGTCGTCGGCGTCGTCCTCGGCCCGAGCGCGATGGGCATCACGGGCAAGGAGACGGGGGTCAACTACCTCGCCGAATTCGGCATCGTCTTCCTGATGTTCGTGATCGGCCTCGAGTTCAACCTGCCGAAGCTGATGAGCATGAAGAAGTTCGTGTTCGGTCTCGGCCTCGGCCAGGTCGTGCTGACGATGGTGGCCGCGCTCGCCGGCAGCGCCGCACTCGCCTCGGTCCTCGCCGCAAGCGGCCACGCCCCTCTGGGGCTCGGCTGGAAAGGCGCGCTCGCGCTCGGCGCCGCGCTGGCCATGAGCTCGACCGCCATCGTCGTCAAGCTGATGGCCGACCGCCTCGAGCTCGAAAGCGAGCACGGCCGGCGCGTGATGGCGGTGTTGCTGTTCCAGGATTTGGCCGTCGTTCCGCTGCTGGTGCTGATCCCCGCGCTCGGCTCGACGCCGGCCCTGCTGCTCGAGGAGCTCGGCGTTGCTGCCCTCAAGGCGGCGGCTCTGGTCACCGTGCTGCTGACCGGCGGCCGCGTCGTCATGCGCTGGTGGCTGACGCTCGTCGTGCGCAGGAAGAGCGAAGAGCTGTTCGTCCTCAACCTGCTGCTCGTCACGCTCGGCCTCGCCTGGATGACCCAGCTCGCCGGGTTGTCGCTCGCGCTCGGCGCGTTCATCGCCGGCATGCTGATCGCCGAGACCGAGTTCAAGCACCAGGTCGAGACCGACATCCGGCCGTTCCACGATATCTTGCTCGGGCTCTTCTTCATCACCGTCGGGATGAAGCTCGACCTCGGCGTCGTCGCCGCGCGCTGGCCGCTCGTGCTCGCCTTGACGCTGCTGCCGGTCGTCTTCAAGTTCGGCCTCGTCACGCTGCTCACCCGTGCCTGGGGTGCGGCGCCGGGCGTCGCGCTGCGCACCGGGCTCTACCTGGCGCAGGCCGGCGAGTTCGGCTTCGTCCTGCTCGGGCTCGAGCGCGAGCGCCATCTCCTGCCGCCGGAGCTCGAGGGCCCGGTGCTCGCGAGCATGGTGCTGTCGATGCTCGCAACGCCGCTGATCTTCCACTACAGCAACCGGATCGTGATGCGCCTGTCGGCCAACGACTGGCTGCTGCAGTCGGTCGCGATGACGACGATCGCGCGACGCGCGATCAACGCCGAGGGGCACGTCATCATCTGCGGCTTCGGCCGTAGCGGCCAGAACCTGGCGCGCCTCTTAGAAGCCGAGAAGATCGCCTACATCGCGCTCGACCTCGACCCTGACCGCGTGCGCCAGGCTGCTGCCGCTGGCCAGAGCGTCGTCTTCGGCGACGCCGCGCGCCTGCAGAGCCTGATGGCTGCGGGCCTCGCGCGCGCAGCGGCGGTCGTCGTCAGCTACCACGACACGCCGTCGGCGCTGAAGATCCTGCACCTCGTGCATTCGCATGCGCCGAAGGTGCCGGTGCTCGTGCGCACGATCGACGACACCGACTTCGAACGCTTGCGTGCCGCGGGCGCAACGGAGGTCGTGCCGGAGGCGATCGAGGGCTCGCTGATGCTCGCCAGCCACGCGCTCGCACTCGTCGGCGTGCCGATGCGGCGCGTGCTGCGCGTGATCCAGCAGCAGCGCGACGCGCGCTACGGGCTCCTGCGCGGCTATTTCCACGGCGCCGACGACGACACGGTCGAGGAGCTCGACCAGGCGCGATTGCTCAGCGTCACGCTGCCGGCGTCGAGCCGGAGCCTCGATCAACCGCTCAGCGAGCTCGCGCTCTCGACCTACGGCGTCAGCGTGGTGTCGCTGCGCCGTGCGACGGGCGCGGTGCTCCAGCCCGACGACGGCCTGGTGCTCGCCGAGGGCGACACGCTGGTGCTGTCCGGCCGACCCGAGGCGCTGGCGCTCGCCGAGAAGGCGTTGCTCGCGCCCGCACGCGGTGCCGCGGGGGCGGGCGCGCCGGCGCTGCCCTGAGGCGCAGCGCGGCGCAGGCGCTCAGGTCATCGGTGCCTGCTTGGCGAGCGTCGCGCGCATGCGCGTCGCCATCACGGCACCGGCTGCGCGCAGCAGCTCGAGTGCGAGCGCGGGCGAGCGCTGCGAGAGCTCTTCCATCCGCGGGCCGCGCAGCGCCCAGACGACGCACGGAGTCATCGCCTCGACGTTGGCCATGCGCGGCGTGTCGCCGAACAGTCCGGGCTCGCCGACGACCGCGCCGGCACGCAGGATCGCGACCTTGCTGCTGCCCGGCGCACCGCCGGTCATGAAGATCTGCATGCTGCCCTGCTGGAGGAAGTACATCGAGCGATCGGCATCGCCCTGCTTGATCAGGAGATCGCCGGCGCGGATGTCGTAACGCGCGAGATACGGCGCGATCGTGCGCCAGTTGTCGAGGGTCAGGCGGGCGCGGAAGGCATCCTCGGCATTGAGGGTCTGCACCGCCTTGACCAGTTCGTCGATTTCCATGCCCGGCTCCGCTGGCCGCGCCTGCGCCGGACGCCTGGGCGGCTCGAATGTGTGAGGGCGATTATCGGCTGCGCCGCTGCGCGCGGCGCCTCGGGCGAGCCTCCGAGCGTCCATTTGTCGCACTGCGCGCCCCGCTCGTCACCTTACCCCCTGATCGCGGGTTTCAGCTCGGCAAGAGGGCTTCCGTCTCTTTACCCCACGGCGTTCGACGCGACACTGCCGCGCCGACGGCGCACGAAGCAACGCGGTCGCGATCAGCAGCGTGGCGCGCGCGCGTCGCGGCATACGCCACGGCAGCGTGCGGCGCTGGCAAGGGGGCGAGCCCGGCGCCGTTGCACGACCTGGCGAACAGTCTGGCCGGGCGCGCTATTTCCCGATGCAGAAGCGCGCGAAGATCGCGCCGAGCAGGTCGTCCGCACTGAACGCGCCGGTGATCTCGCCCAGCGCATCGTGCGCCAGGCGCAGCTCCTCGGCGAACAGCTCGAGCGCGGCATTGCCCAGCTGCGCGTGGTCTGCGGCGCGGTCGAGGTGCTCGCGGGCGCGCTGCAGGGCGTGGACGTGGCGCGCGCGGGCGATGAACTGCCCTTCCGGAGCGGCTTGCCAGCCGGCGAGCGCGAGCAGGCGAGCGCGAAGCGCGTCGAGGCCTTCGCCGGTCGCCGCCGAGATCACGATGCCCTCGTGCGCCGATGCCGAGCGCTGCAGGTCGAGCTTGTTGAAGACATGCAGCACGCGCTCGTCGGCGACCAGCCGCGCCGGCAGCCGCGCGGCGATCTCCGCGTCGCCCTGCTCGTAGCGCGCGTCGCCGAGGCGGGTCAGGTCGTGCAGGAAGACGAGCGCGTCGGCATCTTCGATCTCGGCCCAGCTGCGCGCCACACCGATCCGCTCGACCTCGTCGGTCGCCTCGCGCAGGCCTGCGGTGTCGATCACGTGCAGCGGAACGCCTTCGATCTGGATCGTCTGCGCCACCTTGTCGCGCGTCGTTCCCGGGGTCGCCGTGACGATCGCCAGCTCGACGCCGGCGAGCGCGTTGAGGAGCGAGCTCTTGCCGACGTTGGGCTGTCCGGCGAGGACGACGCGGATGCCGTCGCGCAGGAGCGCGCCCTGGCGCGCGCGCGCAAGCACCGCATCGACGCCCGCGCGTGCACGCGCGAGCCGGCCGCCGGCATCGGCGGCGGCGAGGAAATCGACCTCCTCCTCGGGGAAGTCGAGTGTCGCCTCGACGAGCAGGCGCAGCTCGACGATCGTCGCACCGAGCGCGTCGATCTCGCGCGAGAACGTGCCGTCGAGCGAGCGCGCTGCCGAGCGCGCCGCCGCCTCGGTGCTCGCGTCGATCAGGTCGGCGACCGCTTCGGCCTGCGCGAGGTCGAGCTTGTCGTTGAGGAACGCGCGCTCGGTGAATTCGCCCGGGGCGGCGATGCGCAGCCCTGGCAGGCGCGCGTCGCCCGACCCTTGGTCGCGTTCGGCCGCGGCCTCGAGGCAGCGCGCGACGAGCAGCTGCAGCACGACCGTACCACCGTGCGCCTGCAGCTCGAGGACGTCCTCGCCGGTGTACGAATGCGGCGCCGGGAAGAAGATCGCCAGCCCGCGGTCGATCGCCTCGCCGTCGGCCGCCAGGAACGCGAGATGGGTCGCGTGGCGCGGCGCGAGCGCGCGGCCGCAGATCGCCTCCACCAGCGGCTCGAGCTGGTGGCCCGAGACGCGGACGATGCCGACCGCGCCGCGCCCGCTTGCCGTCGCGACGGCGACGATCGGGTCCGCGCGGCGCGCCAGCTGCATGCGACGAGTGTCAGCCGCGCATGCGCGCGCTATTTTTTGCCGGCAACGCCGAGCCGCTTGTTGATCACGTACTGCTGGGCGATCGACAGGATGTTGTTCGTCAGCCAGTACAGCACGAGGCCGGCCGGGAAGAAGAAGAACATCACCGAGAACACGAGCGGCATGATCCACATCATTCGCGCCTGCACCGGATCGGGCGGTGTCGGGTTGAGCCAGGTCTGGAGCAAGCTCGTTCCGGTCATCAGGATCGGTAGCAGCCCCACGGGCATGTGAAAGACCGGCAGGGTGCCGAACAGCGCGTCCGGCTGCGACAGGTCGTGGATCCAACCGATCCAGGGCGCGCCCCGCATTTCGACGGTCGACAGCAGTACCCAATACAGGGCGATGAAGAACGGCATCTGGACCAGGATCGGCAGACAGCCGCCGAGCGGATTGACTTTCTCCTCGCGGTAGATGCGCATCATCTCCTGCTGCATCTGCTGCGGCTTGTCCTTCAGCCGCTCGCGCATCTCCATGATGCGCGGATTGATCGCCTTCATCTTGGCCATCGAGCCGTAGGCCTTGGCGTTGAGCCAGTAGAACGCGATCTTCAGGAGCACCACGAGGCCGACGATCGACCAACCCCAGTTACCGATCAGCTTGTGCAGCTGCGTGAGGATCCAAAAGAGCGGCTCGGCGAGAACCTTGAAGTAGCCGTAGTCCTTGACGAGCTCGAGGCCGGGCGCGAGCGCGGCGAGCTTGTCCTCCTCCTGCGGCCCGACGAGAAGGCGTGCATCGAAGGTCTTGGTCGCGCCTGGCCCGATCTCGCCCATCGGCACGATCTCGCCGACCGAGTACGTGTTCGGTGCGATCTTGGCGGTGAAGAATTCGCGCGCCGGCGCCGGCGCGTTCGGCTTGTCGACCAGCCACGCCGAGACGAAATAGTGCTGGACCATCGCCACCCAGCCGGTCGCTCCGGACGTTTCGTGGTCGGGCTTGTCGTTCGGGCCGCGTTTCTCGATCGACTTGAAATCGACCTTCCTGTAGTGCGCGCTCTCGGTGTAGATCGCCGGACCCGTGAACGTGGAATAGAAGGTGGTACCGCCCGGCGGATCGTTGCCGTCGCGAACGAGCTGAAGGTACAGGCGCGGCTGCACCGGCGCGCTCCCGGTATTGACAATCTGGTGCTGGACATCGATGACGTAATCGCCGCGTCGGAAGGTGTAGGTCTTGACGAGCTTGACGCCGCCGACCGGATCGCTTTCGAACACGACCTTCAGCTCGTTCTGCCCGGGTTGCAGCGAACGCTCGCCCGCAAGCACGTGCATCGGCGTGTGGTGGTTCGGCAGCCCGGCGCCGCCGGCGGGCGGAACGAGCCCGCTCTCGGCGAGATAGAGGCGACTCGGCGAGCGGTCGAGGAGCACGACATGCTTCGTGTGGTCGACCTGGTCGACCTCCTTCAGCAGCTCGACCCGAAAGAGCGTTCCGCCGACGCTGTCGAGCGAGGCGCGAACGAGATCGGTCGCGACGGTGACCTCTTGCGAGGCGACCGGCGCCGATGCAGCGGGCGGTGCGGCGACCGGCGCGGCAGCGGCAGCGGCAGCGGCCGTGCCAGGCGCCGCGCTTCCGGGTATGCCGAGGCTGGCGCTCGGCGCGGGCGCGGGCACGCTCGGCGCCGGCGCCGCAGCGCGCGTCGCCGGCGGCGGCCCGAACATCGAGGGCTGGCCGGTGTGGCGATTCCACGACTCCCAGATGAAGAACAGCGAGGCCAGGAAGATGCCCCACAGCAAGGTACGGCGGATGTCGGTCATGGGTGCGTTTCGACGGATGCCGCTGGCGACGCCTCGGCGTCGGCTCGAGGTCGGACAAGAGCGGTGAAGAGGCGCGGCGGCGCCGTGGGGACCGGATCGAACCCGCCTTCACACCACGGGTGGCAACGCGCGATGCGGCCGAGCGTGAGCGCGCTGCCGACCGCGGCGCCGTGGCGTTCGAGCGCTTCGAGCGCGTACGCCGAGCAGGTCGGCGCGAAGCGGCATCCGCTGCCGAGCCATGGGCTCAGAACGAGGCGGTACGCG
>DASXXO010000365.1:0-4832 GCA_036503045.1 Caldimonas sp.
CCGGCGAGCCAGGCTTCGAGGGCCTCGAGCACCTCGGCCTCGCGGAAGTCGCCGGACACGAAGTCGACCCCGTCGATCGGCTCGAACGGGAGCAGGTCGAGGGCGACGATGGCGCCATGCAGCGGTCCCGGCGCGGCTGCCGGATCCGCTCCCGCGCCGCGACCGAACTTGCGCCGCAGGTACTGGCTCCAGGCGCCGGGCGCTGCGCCGAGATCGACGACGAGCTGGCCGGGCGCGAGCAGATGCAGCTGCTCGTCGATCTCCTTCAGCTTGTACGCGGCGCGCGCCCGGTAGCCCTCACGCCGGGCGAGCTTGACGTACGGGTCGGTGAGATGGTCGTGCAGCCAGGCCTTGTTGAGCTTCTTGCCCTTGCTGCGCGTTGTCATGGCGAAGGGATAATAGAGGCGTGACCGCCCTCGTCCTCAGCGCCGCCGAGCGCAAGCACAAGCGCGCCGAGGCGCATCACCTCGATCCGGTCGTCGCGATCGGCCATGACGGCGCGACGGCCGCGGTGCGGCGCGAGATCGGCGCCGCGCTCGACGCGCACGGGCTGGTCAAGCTGCGCGTCTTCTCCGACGACCGCGCTGCGCGCGAGGCACTCCTCGCCGAGCTGAGCGAGGCGCTCGGCGCGGCGCCGGTGCAGCACATCGGCAAGCTCCTCGTCCTCTGGCGTCCGCCGGCAGACAAGAGCAAGGCGCCGAGGGAAGACCGCCTGCCGGGCCCGAAGACCGTCAAGGTGATCAAGTTCTCGAAGAGCGGCAACCACCGGCCGCAGATCAAGAAGGTCAAGGTGCTCGGCAACATGCGGCTCGCCGCCGGCGGCACGCTGAAGCGCGTCCGGCGGCGCAGCGCGAGCATCAAGAAGTCGGCGCAGCGGTCGTAGCGTCGCCTTCCGCGCCCGGCGCCGGAACACGGCCGAGCCGCCACGCGAGCACAGCGACGGCGACGAACTTCACGACGAAGAACGCGCTCGCCACGCCGTGCAGGACCGCGAACGACGGCCCTTGTCCACGGCCCGCGTCGGCGAGCATCGGCTCGATCGCGTAGTGGCCGGCGACGATGCTGAAGAGCGCCGCGAGGGCGAGCGCCATCTCGACGCTGAAGCGAGAGGCTCCCGCGGCCGCGGGGCGCTTGGAGTCCTGCAACGCAATGACCAGCACGACGGCGCCGAACCCCAGTCCGAGCGCCGCATCCACCGCAAAGAGCCGCGCCGCGACCCGACCGGCATCGACGCGCGGCAGAGTCGCAAAGAGGAGCGGCGCGGCGACGAAGCCGACCGCGCCGACCAGCCCGCACCAAGCACCGGCGAGCCAGGCCGCGGCGCGCCGCGGCAGCGCGCTCACGCCCTCACTCGTAGCGCACGCCCGTGATCTCGTAGCTCTTGATGCCGCCCGGTGCCTGCACCTCGGCGACGTCGCCCTCGACCTTGCCGATCAGCGCGCGCGCGATCGGCGAGCTGATCGAGATCAGGCCCTGCTTCAGGTCGGCCTCGTCGTCGCCGACGATCTGGTAGGTGACCTTGCTGCCGCTGTCCTCCTCCTCGAGGTCGACGGTCGAGCCGAAGACGACGCGGCCGTCTGCATCGAGCGACTTGGGGTCGATGATCTGCGCCGCCGCGAGCTTGCTCTCGACCTCCTGGATCCGGCCCTCGACGAAGCCCTGCTTGTCCTTGGCGGCCTCGTATTCGGCGTTTTCGGAGAGGTCGCCGTGCGAGCGCGCCTCGGCGATCGCCTGGATCGCCGCGTGGCGCTCGACCGTCTTCAGGCGATTGAGCTCTTCTCTCAGTTTTTCGGCACCGCGTCGGGTGAGCGGAATGGTGGCCATCGCGACCTCGAGCAAAAAGGAAAGCCGCCGCGGGAGGCTCCGGCGGCGGCGGGAATGGCCTCAGTCTAGTGCAATTCCGAGTGCAATTCCTGCAGCGAGGTCACCCCGAGCGTGTCGCGGTGCTTCATTCCCTCGACCGCTGCCTCGCAGCCCGCCATGCTCGTGTAGTAGGTGACGCGATGGGCGAGCGCCGCCTGGCGGATGTGGCGGGTGTCGGCGATCGCCGTGCGCGTCTCGTCGACGGTCGTGAAGACGAGCTGGATCTCGCCGTTCTTCAGCATGTCGACGATGTGCGGCCGGCCGTCCTTGACCTTGTTGACGGCGCGCACGGGGATGCCCGCCTCGCCGATCGCCGCCGCGGTGCCGCGCGTCGCGACGAGCGAAAAGCCAAGCGCGTGCAGGTCGCGCGCCAGCGCGACCGCGCGCGGCTTGTCGCCGTTTTTCACGGTGACGCAGACGGTGCCCTTGGTCGGCAGGCGCGAGCCGGCGCCAAGCTGGCTCTTCAGCATCGCCTCGCCGAAGCTGCGGCCTACCCCCATGACCTCGCCGGTCGAGCGCATCTCGGGCCCGAGCACCGGGTCGACGCCGGGGAACTTGTTGAACGGGAAGACCGCTTCCTTGACCGAGAAGTACGGCGGAACGACCTCGCCGCGAACGCCCTTCTGGCGCCCGAGCGACTGGCCGACCATGCAACGCGCGGCGATCTTGGCGAGCGGCTCGCCGGTGGCCTTGGAGACGAACGGCACGGTGCGCGACGCGCGCGGGTTGACCTCGAGAACGTAGATCGTCGCGCCGTCGCCGTCGCCGTCGACCTCGCCCTGGATCGCGAACTGCACGTTCATCAGCCCGACGACCTTGAGCGCCCTGGCCATCAGCGTGGTCTGGCGGCGCAACTCGTCCTGGAGCTTGGCCGGCAGCGAATACGGCGGCAGCGAGCATGCCGAGTCGCCGGAATGGATCCCCGCCTGCTCGACGTGCTCCATGATGCCGCCGATCATCACCTCGGCGCCGTCGCTGATGCAGTCGACGTCGACCTCGATCGCGTCGTCGAGGAAGCGGTCGAGCAGGACCGGCGATTTCTCGCTCACCTTGACGGCCTCGCGCATGTAGCGCTCGAGGTCCCGGTCGCCGTGGACGATCTCCATCGCGCGGCCGCCGAGCACGTAGCTCGGGCGGACGACGAGCGGGTAGCCGATCTCCTGCGCCAGCGCGATCGCCTGCTCTTCGGTCCGCGCGGTGCGGTTCGGCGGCTGGCGCAGGCCCAGCTCGGTGAGCAGCGCCTGGAAGCGCTCGCGGTCCTCGGCGATGTCGATCGAGTCGGGCGTCGTGCCGACGATCGGCACGCCGGCGCGCTCGAGGTCGAGCGCGAGCTTGAGCGGCGTCTGGCCGCCGTACTGGACGATCACGCCGAGCGGCCGCTCCTTGGCGACGATCTCGAGCACGTCCTCGAGCGTCACCGGCTCGAAGTAGAGGCGATCCGAGGTGTCGTAGTCGGTCGACACGGTCTCCGGATTGCAGTTGACCATGATCGTCTCGTAGCCGTCCTCGCGCATCGCGAGCGCGGCGTGGACGCAGCAGTAGTCGAACTCGATTCCCTGACCGATCCGGTTCGGCCCGCCGCCGAGGACCATGATCTTCTTGCGGTCGGTCGGATCGGCCTCGCACTCGTCATCGTAGGTCGAGTACATGTAGGCGGTCTGCGTCGCGAATTCGGCAGCGCAGGTGTCGACGCGCTTGTAGACCGGACGGACGCCGAGCGCATGGCGGCGCGCGCGCAGCGCGCCTTCGTCGACCGCGAGCAGGCGCGCGAGGCGCCGGTCCGAGAAGCCCCTGGCTTTCAGATAGCGCATCTCGTCCGCCGAGAGGCCCGCGAGCGCGCGGCCGTCCAGAGCGCGCTCGGTCGCAACGATCTCCTCGATCTGGGCGAGGAACCACGGATCGATCGCGGTCTCCTCGAAGATCTCGTCGAGGCGCAGGCCGATCCGGAACGCGTCGGCGACGTAGAGCAGCCGCTCGGGGCCGGCCTCGCCGATCTCCTGCACGATCTCCTCGCGATCGCTCGAGCGCGTGCTGAAGCCGTCGATCCCGGTCTCAAGGCCGCGCAGCGCCTTCTGCAGGCTCTCCTGGAAGGTGCGGCCGATCGCCATCACCTCGCCGACCGACTTCATCTGCGTCGTCAGGTGCGGGTCGGCCTCGGGGAACTTCTCGAACGCGAAGCGCGGGACCTTTGTGACGACGTAGTCGATCGAGGGCTCGAAGCTCGCGGGTGTCGCGCCTCCGGTGATGTCGTTCTTCAGTTCGTCGAGCGTGTAGCCGATCGCCAGCTTGGCGGCGACCTTGGCGATCGGAAAGCCGGTGGCCTTCGACGCCAGGGCAGACGAGCGCGAGACGCGCGGGTTCATCTCGATGACGACCATCCGGCCGTCCTGCGGATTGACCGCGAACTGCACGTTCGAGCCGCCGGTCTCGACCCCGATCTCGCGCAGGATCGCGATCGAGGCGTTGCGCATCAGCTGGTATTCCTTGTCCGACAGCGTCTGCGCCGGCGCCACCGTGATCGAGTCGCCGGTGTGGATGCCCATCGGGTCGAGGTTCTCGATCGAGCAGACGATGATGCAGTTGTCCGCCTTGTCGCGGACGACCTCCATCTCGAACTCCTTCCAGCCGATCAGGCTCTCTTCGATCAGGAGCTCGTTGGTCGGCGAGAGGTCGATGCCGCGCTCGCAGATCTCCTCGAACTCGTCGGGGTTGTAGGCGATGCCGCCGCCGGTGCCGCCGAGCGTGAAGCTCGGCCGGATCACGATCGGAAAGCCGGTGCCGCCGGTCTCGTGAGCCATCCGCCGCTGCACCGCGAGCGCTTCCTCGAGCGAGTGCGCGATCCCCGACTTGGCCGAGTGGAGCCCGATGCCGGTCATCGCGTCCTTGAACTTGAGCCGGTCCTCGGCCTTCTCGATCGCCTTCTCGTTGGCGCCGATCATCTCGACGCCGTACTTCTGCAGCACGCCGTG
>DASXXO010000366.1:0-6877 GCA_036503045.1 Caldimonas sp.
GGCGACACGATCGATGTCTTCCCGGCCGAGCACAGCGAGCTCGCGATCCGGATCGAGCTGTTCGACGACGAGCTCGAGTCGCTCACCCTGTTCGACCCGCTCACCGGGAGGATCCGGCAGAAGATTCCGCGCTTCGTCATCTATCCGGCGAGCCACTACGCGACGCCACGCGGGCGCATCGTCGCGGCGATCGAAACGATCAAGGCGGAGTTGCGCGAGCGGCTCGACGAGCTCGTCAAGGCCGGCAAGCTCGTCGAGGCGCAGCGACTCGAGCAGCGGACCCGGTTCGACCTCGAGATGCTGCAGGAGATCGGCCACTGCAAGGGGATCGAGAACTACACCCGCTACCTGTCAGGATCAGCGCCTGGCCAGCCGCCGGCGACGATGGTCGACTACCTGCCGAAGGACGCGCTGATGTTCCTCGACGAGAGCCACGTCATGATCGGCCAGCTCGGCGGCATGTACAACGGCGACCGGGCGCGCAAGACCACGCTCGTCGAGTACGGCTTTCGGCTGCCGTCGGCGCTCGACAACCGGCCGCTCAAGTTCGAGGAGTTCGAGGCCAAGATGCGCCAGGCGGTCTTCGTCTCGGCAACGCCGGCCGATTACGAGAAGGGCCACGCCGGGCAGGTCGTCGAGCAGCTCGTCCGGCCGACCGGGTTGATCGACCCGGTGGTCGAGGTCCGGCCGGCGGCGACCCAGGTCGACGACGTCCTGCAGGAGATCCGGGAGCGCGTCCAGCTGAACGAGCGGGTCCTGATCACGACCTTGACCAAGCGGATGGCAGAGCAGCTCACCGACTACCTGGCCGACAACGGCGTCAAGGTGCGCTACCTGCACAGCGACATCGAGACGGTCGAGCGGGTCGAGATCCTGCGCGACTTGCGCCTCGGCACCTTCGACGTCCTGGTCGGGATCAACCTGCTCCGGGAGGGCCTGGACATCCCCGAGGTCTCGCTGGTGGCGATCCTGGACGCCGACAAGGAGGGGTTCCTGCGCTCGGAGCGCAGCCTGATCCAGACGATCGGCCGGGCGGCGCGCAACCTGAACGGCAAAGCGATCCTCTACGCCGACCGGGTCACCGACTCGATGCAGTTGGCGCTGGGCGAGACCAACCGCCGGCGCGCCCGCCAGGTCGCCCACAACCTGGCCGAAGGGATCACGCCCAGGAGCATCAGCAAGCGGGTCAAGGAGATGATCGACGGCATCTACAGCGAAAAAGGCGGCAAGGACGACATGAAGTCCGCCCGGGGCGCGGTCGCCGGCGAGATCCTGAGCGAGAAGGACCTCAGCAAGCGGATCAAACTCCTCGAGCGGCAGATGCTCGAGCACGCCAAGAACCTGGAGTTCGAGAAGGCAGCGCGCACCCGCGACGAGCTCGCCGCGCTGCGCGAGCAGGCGTTCGGCGCGGCGGTGGCCGACCACCCCGTCCCGCCGAGCGCGGCCGAGACCCCCTTGAAGCGGAACTAATCGACTCAATCTCGACCAAATTGGTCGGCTTCCGCTATACTTGAGCAAATCACTCAGGTTAGGGAAGTTCGGTCGCCGGCCCGGCGTTTGCTGGTCTCTCGACTGCCGCTGGCAACAGCGTTCCGACACCGGATTGAGGAGTTTCCGATGCGTCTCACCACCAAAGGCCGTTTTGCCGTCACCGCCATGATCGACCTCGCCCTGCGCGAGCATTCAGGTCCCGTGGCGCTGGCCGCGATCAGCGGCAGGCAGCAGATCTCGCTGTCCTACCTCGAGCAGCTGTTCGGGAAGCTCCGGCGCCACGAGCTCGTCGAGAGCACGCGCGGCCCGGGCGGGGGCTATTCCCTCGGGCGCAAGTCGGATGCCATCACCGTCGCCGACATCATCGTCGCGGTCGACGAGCCGATCGATGCGACCGGCTGCGCCGGCAAGGAAAACTGCATGGGCGACGACGCCGGGCGCTGCATGACGCACGACCTGTGGGCGAGCCTCAACTCGAAGATGATCGAGTTTCTCGACTCGGTCTCGCTGAAGAAGCTGGTCGACGAGCAGCTCGCCAAGGGCGTCTCGATCGAGGAGCACCCGGTCAAGCGGGCGATCTCGACCCAGCCGGTCGTCAAGCCGATCAAGATCACGGCGCCCAACTCGGTCTTCGCGCTCGGCGCCGCCTTCTCGAAGTAATCGGACCCAGGCCGGTCCCCGGCATCGACATGACCCCGCACTTTCCGATCTACATGGACTACGGCGCGACGACGCCGGTCGACCAGCGCGTCGTCGACGCGATGATCCCGTGGTTGCGCGAGCACTTCGGCAACCCGGCGTCGCGCAGCCATGCCTGGGGCTGGGAAGCGGAGGCAGCGGTCGAGAAGGCGCGCGAGCAGGTCGCGGCGCTGGTCAAAGCCGACCCGCGCGAAATCATCTGGACCTCCGGCGCGACCGAATCCGACAACCTGGCGCTGAAGGGCGCGGCGCAGTTCTACAAGACGCGCGGCAAGCACCTCGTCACGGTCAAGACCGAGCACAAGGCGGTGCTCGACACGATGCGCGAGCTCGAGCGGCAGGGCTTCGAGGTGACCTACCTCGACGTCAAGGAAGACGGCCTGCTCGACCTCGACGCGTTCAAGGCGGCGCTGAGGCCCGACACGATCCTGGTCTCGGTGATGTTCGTCAACAACGAGATCGGCGTGATCCAGGACATCCCGACGATCGGTGCGATGTGCCGCGAGCGCGGCATCATCTTCCACGTCGACGCCGCACAGGCGACCGGCAAGGTGACGATCGACCTGGCCACGCTGCCGGTCGACCTGATGAGCCTGGCGTCGCACAAGACCTACGGGCCCAAGGGCATTGGCGCGCTTTACGTGCGCCGCAAGCCCCGCGTCCGCATCGAGGCTCAGATGCACGGCGGCGGCCACGAGCGCGGCATGCGCTCGGGAACGCTGCCGACGCACCAGATCGTCGGCATGGGCGAGGCGTTCCGCATCGCCCGCGAGGAGATGGGCACCGAGATCGAGCGGATCCGCATGCTCCACCGGAAGCTCGTCGACGGCCTGTCGGGCATCGAGCAGACGTTTCTCAACGGCCATCCCGAGCAGCGGGTCCCGCACAACGTCAACATGTCGTTCAACTACGTCGAGGGCGAGTCGCTCATCATGGGCGTCAAGGGCATCGCCGTCTCGTCGGGGTCGGCGTGCACGTCGGCGAGCCTCGAACCGAGCTACGTGCTGCGCGCGCTCGGCCGCAGCGACGAGCTGGCGCATTCGAGCCTGCGCATGACGATCGGCCGCTTCACGACCGGGGAGGAGATCGACTACGTCGTCTCCACGCTGAAGGATCGGGTCGCCAAGCTGCGCGAGCTTTCGCCGCTCTGGGACATGTACCAGGAAGGCATCGACCTCAGCACCATCCAGTGGGCGGCGCACTGAGCGCCTGCCCGCACAGAACAGGGAGATCACCATGGCTTACAGCGACAAGGTCGTCGACCACTACGAGAACCCGCGCAACGTCGGCTCGTTCGCCAAGGGCGACGCGTCGGTCGGCACCGGCATGGTCGGCGCGCCGGCCTGCGGCGACGTGATGAAGCTGCAGATCAAGGTCAACGGGGCGACCGGCGTCATCGAGGACGCGAAGTTCAAAACCTACGGCTGCGGCTCGGCGATCGCGTCGAGCTCGCTCGTCACCGAATGGGTCAAGGGCAAGTCGCTCGACGAGGCGCTCACGATCAAGAACACGCACATCGCCAACGAGCTCGCGCTGCCGCCGGTGAAGATCCACTGCTCGATCCTCGCCGAGGACGCGATCAAGGCCGCGGTCAAGGACTACAAGGCGAAGCATCCCGCGCCCGTGCGCGATTCCGCCGAGGTGGCCGGCTGAGATGTCTTCCGTCACCCTGACCGAAGCCGCCGCACGCCACGTTTCGCGCTACCTGGGCAAGCGCGGCAAAGGCGTCGGCGTTCGCCTGGGCGTCAGGACGACCGGCTGCTCGGGCCTCGCCTACAAGCTCGAGTACGCCGACGACTTCGCCCCCGAGGACCACGTCTTCGAGGAGCACGGAGTCAAGGTGATCGTCGATCCGAAGAGCATGCCCTACCTCGACGGCACCGAGCTCGACTTCGTCCGCGAGGGCCTGAACGAAGGCTTCCAGTTCCACAACCCGCGCGAGAAGGACCGCTGCGGCTGCGGCGAGTCGTTCAGGGTTTAATCGGGCGCGTCGCTGAATCCAAGCGGGCCCGCTGCGCGGGCCCTTGTCTTTTGTATGAGTCTCGC
Organism: Caldimonas sp.; assembly: GCA_036503045.1. Lineage (GTDB taxonomy): Bacteria > Pseudomonadota > Gammaproteobacteria > Burkholderiales > Burkholderiaceae_C > Schlegelella_A. The sequence continues at coordinate 4,237 of DASXXO010000366.1, forward strand.
CTCCGACGACTTCGCCCTGTTCGGGCTGCCGCGCCGGTTCGCGCTCGACCGCGGCGAGCTCGACGCGCGCCGGCGCGCCCTGCAGGCCGAGGTGCACCCTGACCGCTTCGCGGGCGCCGACGCGGCCGCGCGACGGGCAGCGATGCAGTGGGCGGTGCGCGTCAACGAGGCGTACGAGCGGCTCGGCGATCCGCTCAAGCGCGCCGCATACCTGTGCGAGCTCGCCGGCGTGCCGATCCGCGCCGAGGACAACACCGCGATGCCGGCCGAGTTCCTGCGCCAGCAGATGGCGTGGCGCGAGTCGCTCGAAGAGGCCGAGTCGCGCGATGACGTCGACGCGGTCGCGCGCGCGCTCGCGGCCGAGCGGCGCAGCGCCTACCAGCAGCTCGCCGACGCGCTCGACGTTCGCCACGACCCGGCGCAGGCGGGGCGCGAGGTGCGCGCGCTGATGTTCGTCGAGCGCTTCGCCGCCGACGTCGAGCGGCGCCTCGCCGCGCTCGAAGGCTGAAGCCGTGGCGCTCCTGCAGATCTCCGAGCCGGGAACCTCGCCCGAGCCGCACGCGCGCCGGCATGCCGTCGGCATCGACCTCGGGACGACGCACTCGCTCGTCGCCGCGGTGCGCAGCGGCGTGGCCGAGTGCCTGCCCGACCGCGACGGCGAGGTCATCCTGCCCTCGGCGGTGCGCTATCTGGCCGACGGGAGCGTCCGGGTCGGTCGCGTCGCGCTCGAAGGCGCCGTGACGGATCCGAAGAACACGATCGCCTCGGTCAAGCGGCTGATGGGGCGCGGGCTGGCCGACGTGTCGGGTCGCGGCCGGCTCGCCTACGACTTCGTCGAGGAGTCCGAAGGGATGGTGAGGCTGCGCACCGCGGCGGGCATCAAGTCGCCGGTCGAGATCTCGGCCGAGATCCTCGCCACCTTGCGCCAGCGCGCCGAGGACACCTTCGATGCGCCGCTCTACGGCGCGGTCGTGACCGTGCCGGCGTATTTCGACGACGCGCAGCGCCAGGCGACCAAGGACGCCGCCGAGCTCGCGGGCCTCGAGGTGCTGCGCCTGATCAGCGAGCCGACCGCGGCGTCGATCGCCTACGGCCTCGACAACGCCAGCGAAGGGCTTTACGCCGTCTACGACCTCGGCGGCGGCACGTTCGACATCTCGCTCCTGCGCATGACCAAAGGCGTGTTCGAGGTCGTCGCGACCGGCGGCGATTCGGCACTCGGCGGCGACGACATCGACGCCGCGCTCGCCGAATGGGCGCTGGTGCGCGCGGGCGTCGGCGCCGAGAACGCGGGCGATCGGCGCGCCGCCCTGATCTCCGCGCGCGCCGCCAAGGAGGCGCTCTCGGGCGTGGAGCGCACTGTCTTTCGCTGCACGATCGCAGGCGCCGAAGTCGAGCGTCTTGTCGAGCGCACCGAGCTCGAGGCGATCGCGCGCCCGTTCGTCGACCGGACGATCGCCGCGGTGCGTGCGGTCGTGCGCGACGCCAAGGTGGCGCGCGACGCGATCGACGGCATCGTCCTGGTCGGCGGGTCGACCCGCATGCCGCTCGTCCGCCAAGCGGTCCACGACTTCTTCGGCCGCGCGCCGCTGACCAATCTCGACCCCGACCAGGTCGTCGCCCTCGGTGCCGCGCGCCAGGCCGACGCGCTCGCCGGCAACGTCGGGGCCGGCGAGCTGCTGCTCCTCGATGTCGTCCCGCTCACGCTCGGCATCGAGACGATGGGCGGGCTGGTCGAAAGGATCATCGAGCGCAACAGCCCGATCCCGACCGCGCGCGCGCAGAGCTTCACCACCTTCCAGGACGGCCAGACCGCGATGGCGATCCACGTCCTCCAGGGCGAGCGCGACCTGGTCGCCGACTGTCGTTCCCTCGCGCGTTTCGAGCTGCACGGCATCCCGCCGATGGTCGCGGGCGCGGCGCGCATCCGGGTCACCTTCACCGTCGACGCCGACGGTCTGCTCAGCGTCGAGGCGCGCGAGGAGACTTCGGGTGTCGAGGCGTCGGTGACCGTCAAGCCGAGCTACGGCCTCTCGGACGACGAGGTCACGCGCATGCTGAGCGAAGGCTTCGGCCACGCCGAGGAAGACATGGCGGAGCGCGCGCTGCGCGAAGCGCAGGTCGATGCCGACCGGCTGCTCGCGGCGATCGCGTCGGCGCTCGCCGTCGACGGCGAGCTGCTCTCGCCCGACGAGCGTGCCCAGATCGACCGCCGCTCCGCTGCCTTGCGGAGCGTGCGCGCCGGGTCTGACCGCACGGCCATCGATGCTGCGCTCCATGCCTTGTCGGACGCGACCGACGGATTCGCCGCCGAGCGCATGAACCGCGGTATCCGTCGCGCCCTGGCCGGCCGTCGCGTCGAGGACCTCTGACGATGCCGACGATCAAGGTCCTGCCGCACGCCGAGTACTGTCCCGAGGGGCGCGAGATCGTCGCCGCGCCGGGCGAATCGATCTGCGAGTCGCTGCTCGAGAACGGCATCCCGATCGAGCACGCGTGCGAGATGAGTTGTGCCTGCACGACCTGCCACGTGGTCGTGCGCGAGGGCTTCGCGTCGCTCGGCGAACCCGACGAGAGCGAGGAAGATCTGCTCGACCGGGCCTGGGGTCTGGAGCCGACTTCTCGCCTCTCCTGTCAGGCG
>DASXXO010000367.1:0-2629 GCA_036503045.1 Caldimonas sp.
AGCGCGCTGATCGTCATCGGCGACTCGCCCTGGCCGTAGATCTGAACGAAGCGCGGGCCCATCGTCGCCAGCGCGCGGCGGATGTCGGCGCCGTACATCGGGCCGCCGCCGTAGACGATCGTCTTGAAGCCGTCGCAGCGCGCGCCGGTCGCGGCGACATGGTCGACGAGGCGGTGCACCATCGTCGGTGCCGCGAACAGGCACAGCCGCCCGACGCTCTGCGCCAAGGCGACGAGCTCGGCGGGCTCGAACCCGCCCGACGCGGGAACGACGTGGCGCGCGGCGCGCGCCACGAAGGGCAGGTTGTAGAGGCCGGCGCCGTGCGACATCGGCGCGGCATAGACGGTGGCGTCGGCGGGATCCACGTCGTCGACATCGATGAAGTAGCAGGCGAGCGCCGTCGCCAGGTTGCGGTGGGTCAGCATCACGCCCTTCGGCCGTCCGGTCGTTCCCGACGTATAGAAGATCCACGCGAGATCGGTCGGCGCGCACGACGCAGGCTCGATCGGCGCGGCGGCGAGCGCGGCGTCGTAGGCCGGCGTCTGCGGCACGAGCGTCGCGCGCGGGCTCACGGTCAGCGGCGCGACGCCCGCGGCGAGATCGTCGCTGACGAACAGCACGGAGCTCTGCGAGTCGCGAAGGATGTAGTCGACCTCGCCCGGATGAAGCTTGGCATTGACCGGCACCGCCGCGAGCCCGGCCCACCACGCGGCGTACAGCGCCTCGAGATAGGAGAGGTGGTTCTCCATCAGAAGTGCGACGCGGTCGCCGGGCGCGAGGCCGAGGGAGCGCAGATGGCCGGCGAGGCGCGCGACGCGCGCCGCGAGCTCGCCATAGCGCCAGACCAGCCGATCGCCATGCAGCAGGGCTGGCCGGTCGGGATGGACGCGCGCCGCGCGGACGAGCAATTGCGCCAGGTTCACGGTATGGGCCTCGCCGAGAGTGTAGGAAGCGCGCGGGCGTCGCGGGCCGCTGCGTTGCGGCGCGTGGGTGGCGTCCTGCGCGTCGAGCGGCGGCAGCCGAGGGATTGCTCAGGTTCCGGCGGCGCCGCGGTGCGCCCACCCGGTGGTCCGCCTCTCGATCACCGCGAAAAGCTCGTACATGCCCATCGCCATCGCGCCGACGACGACCAGCCCGGCGAACGCGAGTCCCATCTGCATCGACGATCCGGCCGAGATCAGCAGGTAGCCGATGCCTTCGTTCGACGCGGTCATCTCCGAGACGGTGGTGCCGACGAAGGCGAGCGTGATCGCGATCTTGAGCGAGCCGTAGAAGTAGGGCAGCGAGCGCGGCAGGCCGACCTTGACGAGCACGTCCCAGCGCTTCGCGCCGAGCACACGCAGCACGTCCTCGAGCTCGGGCTCGAGCGTCGCCAGACCGGTCGCGATGTTGACCGTGATCGGGAAGAACGAGATCAGGAACGCGGTCAGCATCGCCGGGCCGACGCCGATCCCAAACCAGACGACGAGGATCGGCACGAACGCCGCCTTCGGCAGCGCGTTGAAGCCGGTCATGAGCGGATAGAACGCCGCGAACGCGGTGCGCGAGCTGCCGATCAGAAAGCCGAGCAGCGTGCCGACGACGATCGAGATCGCGAAACCCGCCATCGTCACCCAGAACGTTCGCCACGCGTGACCGGCGATCGTGCCGCGGAACTCCCAAAGCTGCGCGGCGATCCGCGACGGGCTCGGGAAGATGAACTCCGAGACGCTGAAGGCGCGGCAGACGAGCTCCCAGACGAGGAGCGTCGCCGCCAGCAGCAGCCACGGCGCCCAGCGCTCGGCGCGGTGGCGCGTCATGGCGTCAGGTCCGCCATCGGCGCGCGGGCGGCCTGCCGGATCGCGCCGATGTGCTCGCGCAGCTCGTGGACGATGTCGGTGAACTCCTTGCTGTACGTCACCTCGAGGTCGCGCGGCCGCGCCAGCGCGATCTCGCGACGCGCGAGCAGCCGCCCCGGGCCGCGGCTCATCACATAGACCGTGTCGGCGAGGAACACCGCCTCGCGCAGGTCATGGGTGACGAGGATGACGTTGAAGCACTCGGCCGCGTGCAGATCGCGCAGGATGCACCACAGCTCCTCGCGCGTGAACGCGTCGAGCGCGCCGAAAGGCTCGTCGAGGAGCAGCATCTTCGGCTGGTGGATCAGCGCGCGGCAGATCGACGCGCGCTGCTGCATGCCGCCCGAGAGCTGCCAAGGGAACTGGTCCTCGTAGCCGCCGAGGCCGACGCTCTGCAGCAGTCGCCTCGCTTTGTCGGCGTACGCGGTGCGCTCCTTGCGGAAGCTCGACCGGTACGGCTCGACGATCTCGAGCGGCAGCAACACATTGTCGAGCGTCGTCCGCCACGGCAGCAGCAACGGCTTTTGAAACATGAAGCCGATGCGCAGATTGGGGTCGCGCAGCACGACCTTGCCGCTTGCGACAGGAACCAATCGCGCAATGGCCCTGAGTAAGGTCGACTTGCCGCAGCCGCTCGGTCCGAGCAACGAGACAAATTCGCCCCACCGTACGATGAAGTCGAGGCTCTCGACAGCGACCACATCGCCGAAGCGGACCTGGAGGTTTTCGATTGTTACCAGAGCCTCGGGCCGGAACAGCGTTGTCGCCTCCAACTGGGTCGCAAGCGCGAT
>DASXXO010000368.1:0-3550 GCA_036503045.1 Caldimonas sp.
CTGGCCGAGCTCTTTCGGGTCGCGATCGCCGAGAGCGCCGACTCGGTCTCGCTCGGCGAGGAGGTCGATCTCGCGCGCCGCTATCTCGACATCGAGCAGATCCGCTTCGGCAGTCGCCTGCACGTCGCCTGGGAACTCGACGCCCAGGCCGCCTCGGCGCGCGTGCCGCCGCTCATCCTGCAGCCGCTGGTCGAGAACGCCGTGCGCCACGGCGTCGAGCCGTCGCCCGAAGGCGGCGTGATCCGCGTGCGCACCAAGATCAAGCTCGGCCGCGCCGTGCTGTCGATCGCCAACAGCGTGCCCAGGGAGCCTTCGCGGCCCGGGCATGGCATGGCGCTGAAGAACGTCCGCGAGCGTCTGCGCCTGATGCACGACGTCGCCGCGCAGTTCGAGATGCGCCAGGACAAGGATGTCTTTCGAGTCCAGATCGTGGTGCCCCTATGAGTGCTGACCTTTCGCAAGAGCAACCCTTTGTCCAACCGCCCTTACGCGTGCTCGTCGTCGACGACGAGGAGCTCGCGCGCCTGCGCCTGAGGAGCCTGGTCGCCGAATGCGGCGACCCGGCTGCCGTCGTCGTCGGCGAGGCGGCGAACGCCGCACAGGCGCTGGTCTGGCTGGCGACGCGCAACTGCGACCTGCTGCTCCTCGACGTGCAGATGCCCGGCCGCGACGGCACCCAGCTCGCCGCCGAGTTGCGCACGCGCTCGCCGGCGCCGGCGGTGGTCTTCGTCACCGCGCACCCCGAGCACGCGCTCCAGGCGTTCGACCTCGAGGCGGTCGACTACCTCACCAAGCCCGTCAAGCGCGAGCGCCTGCAGGCGGCGCTGCGCCGCGTCGCCCAGCGCCTCGGTTCGCCGGTCAAGCCCGGCGGCGCGGTCAAGGTCGAAGAAGAGGGCCCGGTGATCGTGGTCAGCGACCGCGGCCGCGTCATCCGCGTGCCGATCTCCGACGTGCTCTACATGAAGGCGGAGCTCAAGTACGTGACGCTGCGCACCGCGGAGCACACGCACGTCCTCGACGACTCGCTCGCCGAGCTCGCCGAGCGGCTCGGCGACCGGTTCCTGCGCGTCCACCGCAACGCGCTCGTCGCCAAGCGCGCCGTGCGTGCGCTCGAGCGGCGCGCGATCGCCGGCGAGAACGCCGACGACGGCATGGAAGCGTGGGGCGTCTGCATCGCGCCCGTCAACGAATGGCTCGCCGTCTCGAGGCGCCAGGTCGCGGCGGTGCGCGAGGCGCTGAGCGTCCCCGGGCGCTAGCCCTCTCGCGCCGAGGGGCGCCGACGGCGGCGACAATCGCGACATGATTGTCGGCGAGGGATGGCGGTCATCGCGTCGCCACCGGTGGATCATTGCGACTCTCGCCGGTGGTGGCCTGCTGCTGGTGCTTCTGGCCGCACTCTGGCTGCTTGGAACCTACGGCTCCCCGCAGCGCGAGCGCGCGGCGCCGGCCGCTCCCGTCGAGCAAGCGCAAGCGCCACTTCCGGATGCGAGTGAAGTCCATGTCGACGTTGCAGCCGCGAACCCCAACGAGGTTTCGTCCGGAGTAGAGAAGGTCGAGGTGTGCGGCACCGGCTGGGTCGACGCAGAGGCGGACGGCGCCATCGATCTCGAATCGATATTGGCGAGCCCCGCGATCAGCGAAGCGCGCAGCCGGTTGCTGGACGCACTGTCGTCCAGCGGCGATCCGTTTGCTCAAGCCGCGCGACTGACGATCGAGCTTGGCTCGAAGGGCGAAGGCACGGGGCCGCTCGTCATGGTGGAGCTGGCCTGCAAGGCCGGGCCCTGTGATGCGACCGAGAAGGATCGCCAGACCGGCGATGCGCTGTTCGAGCAGCTCGCGAAGCTCGCCACTGCCTCGACGGATCCTCGCGTGTACGGCCTTGCATACGAGGTGTGCCGCTGGCGCCAGGGAGCCGGACCCTGTTCGGTGCTGAACGCGGCGCAATGGGCTCACCTCGACGCCGACAACGGCTACCCATGGACCTACATCCTCGCGGAGGCGATCGCGGCGCAGGAGCCCGCCGCGATCGACGACGCCCTGTTTCATATCGGCGCGGCGTCCCGCTTCGAGGAGCGAGACATGGCGGTCGCTGCGATGGTCGCGAGCCAGGCCGGACGTTCGGAGGAAGAACGGTTCGCTGCCGAGAAGCTGGGCGAGGTTGCTGCGAGCCTGACTGCGTCGCCTTCCGTACTGGACTCGGTCTCCCGATCGTGCAGCAAGGATGCGCTGCTTGAGCCGAACAGAAGAGAGCTCTGCGAGTCGGCCGCGTCCGCTCTGGCGGAACGGGCCGACTCGATAGGGGCGATCTGGTATGGCAGCGCGATCGGTCGTCGGTTGGGATGGCCGCCGGAACGGTTCGAGCCTCTCGATGCGATCTACGAAGCAGCGCGGGAGGCGGACTCGCTCTCCGGCAAGCTGACCGATCCATCTCGGCCGGCCACGAAAATGCGCGGGCCGCTCGATTGCGCAGCGATCGACAAGATGCTGCGCTATGTCCGGGAGGTCGCTTCGCTGGGCGAGGTGGGGTACGCCCGACAGTGGCTCGAGCGCTCGGGCAAGACTGCCGAATACGTCCAGCGCGGCCGCGAGCGACACGCGATGCTCGTCGCACGGGACGCTGCAGAGGCCGCTCGACGCGCCTCGGCTCCGCGTCGCTGATGAGCTGGAGCGCTGCCTTTCAGCCGGTGTTGCGCAGCCCGGCCGCAAGGCCGTTGATCGAGATGTGGATCCCGCGCTTGACGCGCTCGAGCCCGGCGTCGTTCTTGCGGCTCGCGCGGTAGCGGCGCATCAGCTCGACCTGCAGGTGGTTGAGCGGGTCGAGATACGGGAAGCGGTGCTCGATCGAGCGCGCGAGCGCGGGGTTGCCCGCGAGGCGCTGCTTCTCGCCGGTGATGAGCGTCAGCGCGGCGTTGGTGCGCTCCCACTCGGCCTCGATGCGCGCGAAGATGCGCCGCCCGGCCTTCGGGTCCTCGGCGAGCTGGGCGTAGCGCGCGGCGATCGCCATGTCGCTCTTGGCGATCACCATGTCGAGGTTCGAGATCAGCGTCGCGAAGAACGGCCACTCGCGCGCCATCCTGCGCAGCAAGGAAATCCTTGATTCGCGATCGCGCCCGCTGCCGAGGAACTCCTCGATGCCGAGGCCAAAGCCGTACCAGCCGGGCAGGGCGACCCGGCACTGGCCCCAGCTGAAGCTCCACGGAATCGCGCGCAGGTCCTCGATCCTGCGGCTCGCCCTGCGCGACGCCGGCCGGGAGCCGATGTTGAGCTCGGCGATCTCGCGGATCGGCGTCGCGCTGAAGAAGTAGTCGACGAAGCCCGGCGTCTCGTAGACGAGCGCGCGGTACGCCGCCATGCTCGCCGTGCTGATCGCCTGGGCCGCGTCGTGAAAGCTCTTCGGCGCGGCGCGCGTCGGCTGGAGCAGCGTCGCCTCGAGCGTCGCGGCGACGAGCGTCTCGAGGTTGCGCCGGCCGATCTCCGGGTTCGCGTACTTCGACGCGATGACCTCGCCCTGCTCGGTGAGCCGGATCTGTCCGTTCACGGTGCCCGGCGG
>DASXXO010000369.1:0-10519 GCA_036503045.1 Caldimonas sp.
GCCCGGCTCGGCCAGCCGGGAAGGCCTGAACGGAGTGTCCATGGCGCAGCAAGCAATCCCCTATTCCTACACCGAGAAGAAGCGCGTCCGCAAGAGCTTCGGCAAGCGCGAGAGCGTCCTCAACGTGCCCTATCTGCTGACCATGCAGAAGGACTCGTACGTCGCCTTCCTGCAGAAGGAGGTCCCGCCGCAAAAGCGCAAGCCCGAAGGCCTGCAGGCGGCGTTCCTCTCCGCGTTCCCGATCGTGTCGCACAACGGGTTCGTCGAGATGAAGTTCATCGAATTCAACATGGCCAAGCCCGCGTTCGACACGCGCGAGTGCCAGCAGCGCGGCCTCACGTACGCCGCCGCCGTGCGCGCCAAGCTGCAGATGATCATCTACGACCGCGAGTCGGCGCAGGCCAAGACGGTCAAGGAGATCAAGGAGCAGGAGGTCTACATGGGCGAGGTTCCGCTCATGACCGACTACGGCTCGTTCATCGTCAACGGCACCGAGCGCGTCATCGTCTCGCAGCTGCACCGCTCGCCGGGCGTGTTCTTCGAGCACGACAAGGGCAAGACCCACTCGAGCGGCAAGCTCCTGTTCAGCGCGCGGATCATCCCCTACCGCGGCTCGTGGCTCGACTTCGAGTTCGACCCGAAGGACATCCTCTATTTCCGCGTCGACCGCCGCCGCAAGATGCCGGTGACGATCCTCCTGAAGGCGATCGGCCTCAATCCGGAGGCGATCCTCGCCAACTTCTTCGTCTTCGACAACTTTCGGCTGATGGATTCGGGCGCGCAGCTCGAGTTCGTCGCCGACCGCCTGCGCGGCGAGATCGCCCGCTTCGACATCACTGACCGCGAGGGCAAGGTGATCGTCGAGAAGGACAAGCGGATCACCGCGCGCCACGTGCGCTCCATCGAAACGTCGGAGACCAAGTTCATCTCGGTCCCGGAGGACTACCTCGTTGGCCGCGTGCTGGCCCGAAACGTCGTCGACACCGAGACCGGCGAGATCCTCGCGAAGGCCAACGACGAGCTGACCGAGGCGTTGCTGAAGAAGCTGCGCACGGCCGGCGTCAAGGAGATCCCGGCGCTGTATACCAACGAGCTCGACGAAGGCGCGTACATCTCGCAGACGCTCGCGTCCGACGAGACCGCCGACCAGCTCGCTGCGCGCGTCGCGATCTACCGCATGATGCGTCCTGGCGAGCCGCCGACCGAAGACGCCGTCGAGGCGCTCTTCCATCGCCTGTTCTACAGCGCCGACACCTACGACCTGTCGCGCGTCGGCCGGATGAAGTTCAACGCCCGCGTCGGCCGCGATGCGCCCGAAGGCGCGATGACGCTTTCCAACGAGGACATCCTCGACGTCGTCAAGATCCTGGTCGAGCTGAGGAACGGCCGCGGCGAGGTCGACGATATCGACCACCTCGGCAACCGCCGCGTGCGCTGCGTCGGCGAGCTCGCGGAGAACCAGTACCGCTCGGGCCTCGCCCGCATCGAGAAGGCGGTCAAGGAGCGCCTCGGCCAGGCCGAGACCGAAGCGCTGATGCCGCACGACCTGATCAACTCGAAGCCGATCTCGGCCGCGCTGAAGGAATTCTTTGGCGCCTCGCAGTTGAGCCAGTTCATGGACCAGACCAATCCGCTCTCGGAGATCACGCACAAGCGGCGCGTCTCTGCCCTCGGCCCGGGTGGTCTGACGCGCGAGCGCGCCGGCTTCGAGGTGCGCGACGTGCACCCGACGCACTACGGCCGCGTCTGCCCGATCGAGACTCCGGAAGGCCCGAACATCGGCCTGATCAACTCGCTCGCGCTCTACGCGCAGCTCAATGAATACGGCTTCCTCGAGACGCCGTACCGCCGCGTCGTCGACGGCAAGGTGACGAACCAGATCGACTACCTGTCGGCGATCGAGGAGGGCAAGTACGTGATCGCCCAGGCGAGCGCGACGCTCGACGCCGAAGGCCGCCTCGTCGACGAGCTCGTCTCGGCGCGCGACAACGGCGAATCGGTGCTGACCTCGGCCGAGAGGATCCAGTACATGGACGTCGCGCCGACGCAGATCGTCTCGGTCGCCGCTTCGCTCGTTCCGTTCCTCGAGCACGACGACGCGAACCGCGCGCTCATGGGCGCGAACATGCAGCGCCAGGCGGTGCCGACGCTGCGTCCCGAGAAGGCGCTGGTCGGTACCGGCGTCGAGCGCGTTGCCGCGAAGGACTCGGGCACCGTCGTCGCCGCCAAGCGCGGCGGCGTGGTCGACTACGTCGACACGAACCGCATCGTCATCCGCGTCAACGACAAGGAGACGGTCGCGGGCGAGGTCGGCGTCGACATCTACAACCTGATCAAGTACCAGCGCTCGAACCAGAATACGAACATCCACCAGCGCCCGATCGTCAAGCGCGGCGACGTCGTCCAGGTCGAGGACATCATCGCCGACGGCGCTTCCACCGACCTCGGCGAGCTCGCGCTCGGCCAGAACATGCTGGTCGCGTTCATGCCCTGGAACGGCTACAACTTCGAGGACTCGATCCTCATCAGCGAGCGCGTCATCGCCGACGACCGCTACACCTCGATCCACATCGAGGAGCTGGTCGTCATGGCACGCGACACCAAGCTCGGTGCCGAGGAGATCACGCGCGACATCCCGAACCTGGCGGAGAACCAGCTGGCCCGCCTCGACGAGTCGGGAATCGTCTACGTCGGTGCCGAGGTGAACCCGGGCGACACGCTGGTCGGCAAGGTCACGCCGAAGGGCGAGACGACGCTGACGCCGGAAGAAAAGCTCCTGCGCGCGATCTTCGGCGAGAAGGCTTCTGACGTGAAGGACACGTCGCTGCGCGTCGACCAGGGTACCAACGGCACGGTCATCGACGTGCAGGTGTTCACCCGCGAAGGGATCCAGCGCGACAAGCGTGCCCAGCAGATCATCGACGACGAGCTGAAGCGCTACCGCCTCGACCTCAACGACCAGCTGCGCATCGTCGAGGCCGACGCGTTCGACCGGATCGAGAAGCTCCTGGTCGGCAAGCCCGCCAACGGCGGCCCGAACAAGATCGCCAAGGGAACGCCGATCGACAAGGAGTACCTCGCGAGCGTCGAGAAGTACCACTGGTTCGACATCCGCCCGGCCGACGAGGACCTCGCCAACCAGCTCGAGTCGATCAAGAACTCGCTCGAGCAGACGCGCCACAGCTTCGACCTCGCGTTCGACGAGAAGAAGAAGAAGCTGACGCAGGGCGACGAGCTGCCCGCGGGCGTGCTGAAGATGGTCAAGGTCTACCTGGCGGTCAAGCGCCGGCTCCAGCCGGGCGACAAGATGGCCGGCCGGCACGGCAACAAGGGCGTCGTCTCGAAGGTCGTCCCGGTCGAAGACATGCCGTACATGGCCGACGGAACGCCGTGCGACATCGTGCTGAATCCGCTCGGCGTGCCGTCGCGGATGAACGTCGGCCAGGTGCTCGAGGTTCACCTCGGCTGGGCCGGCAAGGGCATCGGCCAGCGCATCGGCGACATGCTGCAGAAGGAAACGAAGGTTGCCGAGCTGCGCCACTTCCTCGACGAGCTCTATAACAAGAGCGGCGGCAAGACCGAGCGCCTTGACCACCTCTCGGACGACGAGATCCGCGAGATGGCCGAGAACCTGTCGAGCGGCGTGCCGTTCGCGACGCCGGTGTTCGACGGCGCGGCCGAAGAGGAGATCCGCGGGATGTTGAGGCTCGCCTATCCCGAGGAGATCGCCAAGGCGAAGGGCCTGACGGAGACGCGCACCCAGGCGACCCTGCACGACGGCCGCACCGGCGATCCGTTCGAGCGTCCCGTGACGGTCGGCTACATGCACGTGCTGAAGCTGCATCACCTGGTCGACGACAAGATGCACGCGCGCTCGACCGGCCCGTACAGCCTCGTCACGCAGCAGCCGCTCGGCGGCAAGGCGCAGTTCGGCGGCCAGCGCTTCGGCGAGATGGAGGTCTGGGCGCTCGAGGCCTACGGCGCGAGCTACGTGCTGCAGGAGATGCTCACCGTCAAGTCCGACGACGTCAACGGCCGCACCAAGGTGTACGAGTCGATCGTCAAGGGCGAGCACGCGATCGAGGCCGGCATGCCGGAGTCGTTCAACGTGCTGGTCAAGGAAATCCGGTCTTTGGGCATCGACATCGAGCTGGAGCGCAACTGAATGACGACCCGCATCGTCCGTTCCGTTCGCCCCGCCACGAATTTCAGGAGAGAAGCATGAAGGGATTGCTGGACCTGTTCCGCCAATTCACCCCCGACGAACACTTCGACGCGATCAAAATCGGGCTCGCGAGCCCGGAGAAGATCCGCTCGTGGTCGTTCGGCGAGGTCAAGAAGCCCGAGACGATCAACTACCGGACCTTCAAGCCGGAGCGCGACGGCCTGTTCTGCGCCAAGATCTTCGGGCCGATCAAGGACTACGAGTGCCTGTGCGGCAAGTACAAGCGCCTCAAGCACCGCGGCGTGATCTGCGAGAAGTGCGGCGTCGAGGTCACGCAGACCAAGGTGCGGCGCGAGCGCATGGGTCACATCGACCTGGCGGCGCCGTGCGCGCACATCTGGTTCCTGAAGTCGCTGCCGTCACGCCTGGGCCTGGTGCTCGACATGACGCTGCGCGATATCGAGCGCGTGCTGTACTTCGAGGCGTACGTCGTCGTCGATCCGGGCATGACCCCGCTCAAGAAGTTCTCGATCATGAGCGAGGACGACTACGACGCCAAGCGCGCCGAGTACGGTGACGAGTTCATCGCCCTGATGGGCGCCGAGGGCGTCCACAAGCTGCTCGCCGAGATCGACCTCGACGTCGAGATCGAAAAGCTGCGCAACGACATGACCGGCTCGGAACTCAAGGTCAAGAAGAACTCGAAGCGCCTGAAGGTGATGGAGGCCTTCAAGAAGTCGGGCATCAAGCCGCAGTGGATGGTGATGGAGGTCCTGCCGGTCCTTCCGCCCGACCTGCGTCCGCTGGTGCCGCTCGACGGCGGCCGCTTTGCGACCTCCGACCTGAACGATCTCTATCGCCGCGTCATCAACCGCAACAACCGCCTGGCGCGCCTGCTCGAGCTGAAGGCGCCCGAGATCATCGTGCGCAACGAGAAGCGCATGCTCCAGGAGGCGGTCGACTCGCTGCTCGACAACGGACGCCGCGGCAAGGCGATGACCGGCGCGAACAAGCGCGCCCTCAAGTCGCTCGCCGACATGATCAAGGGCAAGTCGGGTCGCTTCCGCCAGAACCTGCTGGGCAAGCGCGTCGACTACTCGGGCCGCTCGGTCATCGTCGTCGGCCCGACGCTCAAGCTTCACCAGTGCGGCCTGCCCAAGCTGATGGCGCTCGAGCTGTTCAAGCCGTTCATCTTCTCGCGCCTCGAAGCCATGGGCATCGCGACGACGATCAAGGCGGCAAAGAAGGAAGTCGAGTCCGGAACGCCCGTCGTCTGGGACATCCTCGAAGAGGTCATCAAGGAGCACCCGGTTCTCCTGAACCGCGCGCCGACGCTGCACCGCCTGGGCATCCAGGCGTTCGAGCCGGTTCTTATCGAAGGCAAGGCGATCCAGCTGCACCCGCTCGTCTGCGCGGCGTTCAACGCCGACTTCGACGGCGACCAGATGGCGGTCCACATCCCGCTGAGCATCGAAGCGCAGATGGAAGCGCGAACGCTCATGCTGGCGTCGAACAACGTGCTCTTCCCGGCCAACGGCGAGCCGTCGATCGTGCCGTCGCAGGACGTCGTGCTCGGCCTCTACTACGCCACTCGCGAGCGCATCAACGCCAAGGGCGAAGGCATCATCTTCTCCGACGTCGCCGAGGTGCAGCGCGCGCTCGACAACGAGCAGGTCGAGATCACCGCCATGATCAGCGTGCGCCTCACGGAGCACGAGAAGGACAAGGACGGCGAGTTCCAGTCGGTGACCAAGCTCGTCGACACGACGGTCGGCCGTGCGCTCCTCTCGGAGATCCTGCCGAAGGGGCTGCCGTTCGCGAACCTGAACAAGACGCTGAAGAAGAAGGAGATCTCGCGTCTCATCAACACGTCGTTCAGGAAGTGCGGCCTGAAGGACACGGTCGTCTTCGCCGACAAGCTGTTGCAGGCGGGCTTCCGGCTCGCGACGCGCGCCGGCATCTCGATCGCGATCGACGACATGCTCGTGCCGAAGGAAAAGCACGGCCTGATCGAGCGTGCCGAGAAGGAAGTGAAGGAGATCGAGCAGCAGTACGTCTCGGGTCTCGTCACCTCCGGCGAGCGCTACAACAAGGTGGTCGACATCTGGGGCAAGACCGGCGACGAGGTGGGCAAGGTCATGATGGCCCAGCTCTCCAAGCAGAAGGTCCTGGACCGCAACGGCAAGCAGGTCGAGCAGGAGTCGTTCAACTCGATCTACATGATGGCCGACTCGGGGGCGCGCGGCTCCGCGGCGCAGATCCGCCAGCTCGCCGGCATGCGCGGCTTGATGGCCAAGCCCGACGGCTCGATCATCGAGACGCCGATCACGGCGAACTTCCGCGAGGGCCTGAACGTCCTGCAGTACTTCATCTCGACGCACGGCGCGCGCAAGGGCCTGGCCGACACGGCGCTCAAGACCGCCAACTCTGGCTACCTGACGCGCCGCCTGGTCGACGTGACGCAGGACCTCGTCGTCATCGAGGAAGACTGCGCGACGATGAACGGCATGAACATGCGCGCGCTCGTCGAGGGCGGTGAGGTGATCGAGAGCCTGCGCGACCGCGCGCTCGGCCGCGTCGCCGCGGTCGACATCCTCGACCCGGAGACGCAGCAGACGATCGTCGGTGCCGGCGAAATGCTCGATGAGGACACGCTCGACGCGCTCGAGGCGGCGGCGGTCGACGAGCTCAAGGTGCGCACGGCGCTCACCTGCGCGACGCGCTTCGGCATCTGCGCGAAGTGCTACGGGCGCGACCTCGGCCGCGGCGGGCTGGTCAACGTCGGCGAGGCGATCGGCGTGATCGCCGCCCAGTCGATCGGCGAGCCGGGAACGCAGCTGACGATGCGCACGTTCCACATCGGCGGCGCGGCATCGCGCGCGGCGGTGGCGTCGGGCGTCGAGGCCAAGTCGGAAGGCACGGTCGGCTTCAACCCGACGATGCGCTACGTCACCAACGGCAAGGGCGAGCTGGTCGTGATCTCGCGTTCAGGCGAGATCATCATCATGGATCCGCACGGCCGCGAGCGCGAGCGCCACAAGGTGCCGTACGGCGCGCTGCTCGGCATCAAGCCCGACCAGCAGGTCAAGGCTGGCGCGCTGCTCGCGAGCTGGGACCCGTTGACGCGGCCGATCATCACCGAGTTCGCGGGACGCGCGAAGTTCGAGAACGTCGAGGAAGGCGTCACCGTCGCCAAGCAGCTCGACGAGGTCACGGGCCTCTCGACGCTGGTCGTCATCGACCCGAAGCGGCGCGGCGCGACCAAGGTCGTCCGACCGCAGGTGAAGCTGCTCGACCAAGCCGGCAACGAGGTGAAGATCCCCGGCACCGACCACTCGGTGACGATCGCCTTCCCGGTCGGCGCGCTGATCCAGATCCGCGACGGCCAGGACCTCGCCCCCGGCGAGGTGATGGCGCGCATTCCGGTCGAAGGCCAGAAGACGCGCGACATCACGGGCGGCCTGCCGCGCGTGGCCGAGCTCTTCGAGGCGCGCACGCCGAAGGACAAGGGCACGCTCGCCGAGATGACCGGCACGGTCTCGTTCGGCAAGGAGACCAAGGGCAAGGTGCGGCTGCAGATCACCGACCCGGAAGGGAAGGTCTACGAGGAGCTCGTCCCGAAGGAAAAGAACATCGTGGTCCACGAGGGCCAGGTGGTCAACAAGGGCGAGTCGATCGTCGACGGGCCGGCCGATCCGCAGGACATTCTGCGCCTCCTCGGCATGGAGGAGCTCGCGCGCTACATCGTCGACGAGGTGCAGGACGTCTATCGCCTCCAGGGGGTGAAGATCAACGACAAGCACATCGAGGTGATCGTTCGCCAGATGCTGCGGCGGGTCCAGATCTCGAACCCGGGCGACAGCGGCTACATCCTCGGCGAGCAGGTCGAGCGCTCTGAGCTCCTGGGCAAGAACGACAAGATGCTGGCTGAGGGAAAGCTGCCCGCGACCCACATCGACGTCCTGCTCGGCATCACCAAGGCGTCGCTGTCGACCGACAGCTTCATCTCGGCGGCGTCGTTCCAGGAAACGACCCGCGTCCTCACTGAAGCGGCGATCATGGGCAAGCGCGACGAGCTGCGCGGGCTGAAGGAAAACGTGATCGTCGGCCGGCTGATCCCGGCTGGCACCGGCATGGCGTTCCACGAGGCGCGCAAGGCCAAGGAAGCGATGGACGACGCCGAGCGTCGCGCCATCGCCGTGCAGGAGGCCGAGGAGCTCGCGGCGGTGCAGATGCAGCAGGTCGATGCGGCAAGCGATGCCGCGGCGGCGACGGCGACCACGTCGACGACCGAGTAAGCGCTCGATTCGAGCTTCAAAGGGCAGCCCGCGGGCTGCCCTTTTTCTTGGCCGCGCCGCTCAGCGCCGCGCGCTCTGCGTGTCCTCGTCGGCGAGACGTGCGAGCGCCGCGTCGATCGCCGGCAGCAGTCGGTTCAGCTCGGCGCGCCTGCCACGCACCTGCAGGTCGACGAGCCTGGCGCGCAGCGCATCGCTGCGCTCGCCACGGCCGAGCGCGGCCAGCGCTGTGCCGCGCTCGCAGAGGAAGTCGCACAGCGTCAGCGGCTCCGCCGCGGTGTAGGAGCTGATGCGCGCGCAGTTCCGCTCGACAGCCTCCCAATCGCCGATCTCGAGCAGCGCGTCGATCGCGAGCTGGCGCAGCTGGAGGTGGTTGTGGCTGACCGAGCCGAGCGCGAGCTGCCGCTCGCCTTCGTCGAGCCATTGGCGACGCGCGCCGGGGTCGGTCTCGACCAGCGCCAGCACGCCGTGCACCCACGGGCCGATGTGGCCCATTCCGTGGCTGCGGCACACTGCGAGCGCTTGCTCCGCGTGAGCGCGTGCGATGGCGCGGTCGCCGCGGCGAAGCGCGAACATCGCGCGCAGGGCAAGGAGCTGAGCTTCGAAGCGTTTCGCGCCGACGGCGCGAATGAGCGCGATCACTGTCTCCGATTCGCGCTCGGCCTGTTCGTGACGGTCGCGGATCAGTCCGTCGACCCAGTGGACGAGGGTGCGCGCCATGATTTCGGCGCGCGGCTGCGAGGCGCGGACCGCGAGGTCGATCGCCTCGCGTCCGGCAGCGAGCGCGTCGCCGATCTCGGCGAGATGGAAACCGGTCCAGCCGATCATCGACAGGTTGGCAACCTCGAGCCGGCCGAAGCCGTGCTCGCGCGCGAGCGCAACGCACTCGCGGAACTGGCGGTTGGCCGAGCGCATGCGGCCCTGCAGGTAATACGCGTCGCCGAGGCCGCCGATCGCCGCCGCCTCGGCCTCGAACGATTCGGCCTCGCGCGCATGCATGCGCGCGAGCTCGTGCGCGCGTAGGCACTCGTCGGCGCGGCCGAGCGGAAACAGCAGGTTGCCGCGCAGATGGTGCAGGCGCGACAGCGCGAGGGCCGATCCTGCCGCGAGCGGCTCGGCTTGCTCGAGCGCCGCCAGCCCGTCCGCGATCCGGTCGTTGAGGCGCATCCCGGCAGCGATCGCGATCAACGCCATCGCTTGATCGGTCGGCCCGGCGGCGGCGGCAAGCGCGGCACGAGAGGCTTCGATCGCCTCGACCGCTCGACCGAGCTCGACGAGCAGTCGTCCGCGCGCCATCAGCAGCGCGAAGCGCGTGGTCTGCTCGGCCGCGAGCGCTATTCCGCGCTCGACCAGCGCGAGCGCCTCAGGGTGTCGAAACAGCGCCGCGAGGGCTTCGCCGGCGCCGAGGTAGGCGCGCGGCGCCCGTGCGTCCTCGGCGCGGTCGAAGTGCTCGGCGGCGAGGACGAGGTCGCGCGCATCGAACCATTCGCCGGCGCGTGCATGCAGCCGGCGCCGACGCGCGTGAAGCAACGACGCGTACGCGCCGTCGCGGATCAGCGCGTGGCAGAACATGAACTCGCTGCCGTCGGGGCGGACGAGGAATTGCTCGACCAGCACGCGGCATTCGTAGCCGGGCTGCTCGATCAGGTTGCGCAAGGCGTCGACCGCGAAGCGCTGGCCGAGCACGGCCGCCGCCTGGAGCGCCGCCTTGTCGGCCGCCGCCAGACGGTCCATGCGGGTGTGGACGAGCGCCTGGATCGAGCCCGGCAGGCTCGCGTGCGCTGCCTCGCCGACATCGAGCAGGAGCTGCAGCAGAAAGAGCGGGTTTCCTTCGGCGCGCGCCACGCAACTTGCGACGATATCGGTTGGCAGCGACGAGGCGAGCGCGGCGAGGCGGAGCGCATCGTCGTCGGCGAGCGGCGCGAGGTCGATGCCGAGCTGCGGAGCGCCGTGCAGCGCCGTGCGCCAGGCGCCTGCGGTCGGGTCGCCGGCGAAGCGCGTCGTCATGATCATGACGAGCGGCTGCCGCGCGGCGAGCGCGGCGAGCGCGGCCAGGCGC
>DASXXO010000370.1:0-2344 GCA_036503045.1 Caldimonas sp.
TCCTCGAACGAGGTGGCGAGGCGGTCGACGATCTCGCCGAGGGTCGAGTCGTCGGTCTCGCCAAGCACGCTCGGCAGCAGCAGGGCGAGCATGAAGGTGTGCGGCAGTTTCGCGCGAATCTGCTGGCCGAGCTGAACGCCCCGCCTTCGCTCCTCGCCGGGCGTGGCGCTGACGAGACACGCCGCGGCGATCGTGCTGGGCTCGACGTCGCGCGGCCGCGGCGCCTGCAGGTCCTCGAGCGTGAGGTGGCGGGCGTCGACGTGCATTTCGCGAAGGATGCGAACGAGCAACTCGGCGGCCAGGTCGTCGCCGAGCGAGCCCAGGCCCAGACAGAGCACCATCGATCCCTGAACGACGTGTGCATGCGGCGCGCGCGTGGGGTTGGCCGCCTCGCTGCGCTGTCGCAGCAGACGCTTCTGGCGCAGCAGTCGGCCTGGGCTGGCATCTTCGAGGACGCTCGATTGCTGCCGCTGGAACAGATGTACGCGCGATCCCTCGTCGAGCCCTTCGACGACACGAACGATCGTGCTACGCAGATCGAGCTGCTGCTGCCGCGTGATCTCGCCGCTCCTCAGGTCGGCGCGGCTGAGCTGCAGCGCCGGCAGCAACACCACGTCACAGTAGGCCGCGAGCGGCCGGCGCTTCAGGAACTCGCGCGCCGCGGCGATGATCTCGTCGGCGTCGCCCGAGAGCGCGCGCTGGTAGAAACTTTGCGCCATCGTCAGCGCCGGCCCGTCGCCGAGAACGATGTCGAGAAAGCCGAGCGACTCGGCGTGGCGGCCGGCGACGGCCAGACACAAGGTCAGCGGCGTGGCGATGATCACGCCCATCGGACCCCAGAGCCAGCCCCAGAACAGCGTTGCCAGCACGATCGACAGCGGCGACAGCCCGGTGGCGTGGCCGTAGAGGCGCGGCTCGATCACCTGCGACGTGATCAGCTGCACGGTCACGAAGACGGTCAGCGTCAGGAACAGCAGCCCCCAGCCCGGCGCCGCAGCGAGCGCCAGCACGGCGGCGAGGAACGCCGCGATGGGCACGCCAAGGAAGGGCACGAAGCGCAGCACGGCGGTGAGCGAGGCGACGAGCGTCGCGTGCGGCAGGCCGATCGCCGTGAGGGTCCCCCAGATGACGAGTCCCACCGCCGAATTGACGGCGAACTGCCTGAGCAGATAGCGCGAGAGGCGCTCGCCGGCGTCGTTGATCGCCGTTGTCGTCGTGCGCAGATCGGAGCCTCCGGCGAGACGGATGAACCGGTCGCGCAGGGCCTCGCGTTCGAGGAGAACGAAGATCAGCACGACGACGACGATGCCGGTACTGCCGAGCGGCCCCCAGACGACCGCGAGCAGGCGGCGCAAGAGCTCCGTTGCGCTGGGCTTCGGCTGGCGGATCTCGACCGGCACCGGCGCGGCGCGGACGACGCCCTCGGCGTCGCGCGGCGCAGCACGGCCCGCCGCGGTGGTCGTATCGGCCGATGGATCGAGCATCTTCTCGGCGGCTTCCCAGGTCGGCTCGATGCGCTCGAACGTTGCGTTGCGCAGGGCCTGGAGGTTGGCGCGGAAAGTGCCCTGGTAGTCGCCGAACTGCGAGGCCATCTGCACCGACTGCATGGCGATCACGCCGGCAAGCACAAACACGACCGACCCGGTCGCAGCGACGGCCACGAGCACCGACGACACGTGGCCGAGTCCGAAACGGCGCAGCGCCAGCACGAACGGGGTGATGGCGAAGCTCAGGACGACCGCCAGCGTCACCGGAACGAGCACCGGCCGGCCGAGGTAGAGCAGGCCGAGCAGGGCGGCCAGGGCGAGGACCGCCACGGCCGTCTGCGAGGGAGGCGAATGCAGTCGTGCCTTGGCCTGCGGCGGCGACGTCGGTTCCATTCGCTGTGCGGTCGTGGTGCCCGAGCTCCGGCGAGCGAGGGCTCGCCGATTCGCATCAATGGTAGCGCCGGCGCCGAAGGACGATCGGCACTGCGCGAAAGGCCGAGACCGAGTGGGCCGCTAGCGTCGTGGGAAGTCAAACGGTTCGGCGTCCACCCGCGTCGGACCGGCAACCTCATCGCTCGCGACGGCAACGATCTGCGTCAGCAACACCCGGGTAGGCTGAGGCGACTCGGCGCGATAGGGAGGATTGTCGATGAGGCGTGCCTTGTCGGCGGGGTCGACCGCGTTGCTGCCCCACGACTGACCGGTTTGAAGGGCTGCTAAGCAGTCTATTGCTGACCTTCGGACCGCCGCATCGAGCGGCAGCTGTTGGCCGTGAGCGTGAGTTCGGGAACGAGCCAGCAAGCTGCCATCCGCGCCACAGACTTGCCGCGCCGCACCGACCGCCTCAGATGAGCACT
>DASXXO010000371.1:0-11930 GCA_036503045.1 Caldimonas sp.
CTGGAAGCCGGCGTCGACCGTGTGGCTGTAGCGGCCGAAAGAGGTCACCACGGCCTGCTGCCCTTCCTGGACGATGAAGACGCCGCTGCCGAGCCAAATCAGGACGATGACGCCGCCGATCAGCGCCGCGCCGACACCGGCGCTCTTTAGATTGGGCTGGAAGTTCGGCCCGCCGCCGGAGTCGCCGCCGCCATTGCCGCGGCGCGAGCCCCGGCCGCTGAAGAGGCCACTCAGCTTGCGGTTGAAGTCGCGCCAGAGCTCATCGAGGTCGGGAGGGCCGTCGTTGCGGCCGTTCTCGAGCAGCGTCACGCCGGCGGGCTGCGCAGCCGGACGCCGCCCGACCGCGCGCCGCAGCGCGGCCGCGAGCCAGGCACGCCCGGCAGCGGCCACGCCGGGCAGGCGTCCTGCGCTGGACGGTTGGTCTGGCTGGGAGGGCAAGGTCATGGGCGAAGGCGCTCGACGGCGGAGAGACGATTGCGCGGGTTCGGGGAGCTCACGCGTGCGAATGATAGGTGCCAGTGCGCCCGACATCATCGCCGTCGCTGCCCACGCCGTCAGCCTCGTCGATGGCGGGAGATGCGGGCACCGGCCGGGCATTCAAGGCTTGGCCGGATGCGAACGCCGCGATCCGCTCGCGCAGCAGCTCGAGTCCCTCGCCGGTCCGCGCGCTGACGAAGACGCGCGGCACGCGCGCGCCTTCGATCTCGACCATGTCGGCGAGGGCGCGCGGCCGCTCGGTCTCGCCCATGCGATCGAGCTTGTTGAAGACGATGATCTGCGGCACGTCGGCGGCGCCGATCTCGGCGAGGACGCGCTGCACCTCGTGCATCTGCGCGGCGAGCTCGGGGTTGGCGCCGTCGACGACGTGCAGCAGCAGGTCGGCATCGGCGGCCTCGTGCAGCGTCGCCTGGAACGCCTCGATCAGCGTGTGCGGCAGGTCGCGGATGAAGCCGACCGTGTCGGAGAGCGCGACCGAGCGGCGCACTCCGGGCAGGTGGAGCTTGCGCGTCGTCGTGTCGAGGGTCGCGAACAGCTGGTCGGCGACGTACGCGTCGGCATCGACCAGCGCATTGAAGAGCGTCGACTTGCCCGCGTTGGTGTAGCCGACCAGCGAGACGCGAAAGGTCTCGTTCTTCTCGCGCGCGCGCCGCTGCGTGCTGCGCTGGCGCTTGACGCGTTCGAGCTGCTTCTTGATGCTCTTGATGCGCTCGCCGATCATGCGCCGGTCGAGCTCGATCTGCGCCTCGCCCGGGCCGCCGCGCGTGCCGATG
This sequence comes from Caldimonas sp., assembly GCA_036503045.1. GTDB lineage: Bacteria > Pseudomonadota > Gammaproteobacteria > Burkholderiales > Burkholderiaceae_C > Schlegelella_A. The sequence goes on from DASXXO010000371.1 coordinate 1,272, forward strand.
CCGCCGCGCTGGCGCTCGAGGTGGCTCCAGCGCCGCACCAGGCGCGTCGACAGGTACTGCAAGCGCGCGAGGTCGACCTGGAGCTTGCCTTCATGGCTCTGGGCGCGCTCGCCGAAGATCTCGAGGATCAGCATCGTCCGGTCGGCGACGGCGACGCCGAGGTGGCGCTCGAGGTTGCGCTGTTGCGCCGGCGAGAGCGCCTGGTCGAAGATCACCGCCTCGGCCTGGTAAAGCTGGACCAGCTCCTTCAGCTCGTCGGCCTTGCCGGAGCCGACGAAGAAGGTCGCGTCGGGCGCCTTGCGGCGCGCGACGACGCGCGCCACGGCGACGTCGCCGGCCGACTCGGCGAGCAAGGCGAGCTCGTCGAGCGACTCGTCGAACGCCGCCCGCGCGCCGAGGTCGACGCCGACGAGGATCGCCCGCGCCGGCGCTTCGCCGTCGTGCTGCCGGGTCGCGCTCAAAGGCACCGCCCAGGAGGGGAAGCGCGCCTCAAGACTGTTCGGGCGTGTCGGGCTGGGTCTGGAAATTCACCGCCCGGCCGGGCACGACGGTCGAGATCGCGTGCTTGTAGACCATCTGGGTGACGGTGTTGCGCAGGAGAACCACGTACTGGTCGAACGACTCGATGTGTCCCTGCAGCTTGATCCCGTTGACGAGGTAGATCGAAACCGGAACGTGCTCCTTGCGCAGCAGGTTCAGGAAGGGGTCTTGTAGTAGCTGCCCTTTGTTGCTCACGTTCATGCTCCGTGATGTGTTTTGGAGCAGGAAACCTTAACACAGCGCCTCCGGGCGAAGCCTTCGTAAGGCCATGCTTCACCGGCCCTTCTCCACGAATGGATTGCGGCCGGAGCGCATCTCGATCCTGAGCGGCGTGCCGGTGAGCTTGAAGTGGGCGCGGAAGCGCCCTTCGAGATAGCGCTTGTAGGCGTCGGTCACGTGCTCGAGCGAGTTGCCATGGACGACGATGACCGGCGGCTTCATGCCGCCCTGGTGCGCGTAGCGAAGCTTGGGGCGGAACGCGCCGGCGCGCTTGGGCGCCTGGTGCAGCACCGCCTCCTGGAGCAGCCGGGTGAGCACCGGGGTGGGCATCTTGCACGTCGCCGAGGCGTGCGCATCGGCGATCGCCTTCCAGACCGGGCCGAACCCTTGGCGCCTGGTCGCCGAGATCGTCAGCACCGGCGCGAAGCGCAAGAACGGCAGCCGCTGCTGGATCGAGCGCTCCACGGTCTCCTTCTGGTACGCGTCGACCGCATCCCATTTGTTCACCGCGACGACCACCGCCCGGCCGCTCTCGACGATGTAGCCGGCGATGTGCGCGTCCTGGTCGGTGACGCCTTGCGTCGCGTCGAGCAGCAGGAGGACGACGTCGGCTTCGGCGATCGCCTGCAAGGTCTTCACGACCGAGAACTTCTCGATCGCCTCGAACACCTTGCCGCGCCTGCGCAGGCCCGCGGTGTCGATCAACTCGAAGCGCTGTCCGGCGCGCTCGAACGGAACGACGATCGCGTCGCGCGTCGTCCCCGGCTGGTCGAACGCGACCAGCCGCTCCTCGCCGAGCCAAGCGTTGATGAGCGTCGACTTGCCGACGTTCGGACGGCCTGCGACGGCAAGGCGGATCGGTGCGGCTGCGTCGCCTTGCGCGTCGTCGCCCTCCTCCTCGGCTCGCTCCTCGAGCGGGCGGCCGAGCGCCGCCTCGAGCGCGGCTTCGGCCAGCGCGACGACGCCCTGCCCGTGCGCCGCCGAGACCGGATGCGGCGTACCGAGGCCGAGCTCGAAGAACTCGGCGAGCAGCGGCGACTCGGCCATGCCCTCGGCCTTGTTGGCGGCGAGGACGACGCGCTTGCCCGCGCTGCGCAGGTAGCGCGCGATGTCGTGGTCGTGCGCCGACGTGCCGGCCCGCACGTCGACGACGAAGACGACCGCGTCGGCTTCAGCGACCGCCTGCTCGGCCTGGCGCGCCATCAGGCGGACGATGCCGGTCGGGTTCTCGGGAACGAAGCCGCCGGTGTCGACGACGATGAACTCCTGCCCGCCGACCTTGGCATCGCCGTAATGGCGGTCGCGCGTCAGGCCGGCGAAGTCGGCGACGATCGCATCGCGCGTCCTGGTCCAGCGGTTGAACAAGGTCGACTTGCCGACGTTCGCTCGGCCGACCAGCGCGATCACGGACTTCATGGCTGCCGCCGTGCTGGCGCGACGTGGGCGGAGCTCAGGCGGGGCGGAACGCGAACACGCCGCCCGAGCGCGTGACGACGATGAGAAGGCCCGCGACGCTGATCGGTGGCGTCGTGATCGCGCTTCCGTCGGTCGTCGTGCGCGCCTGCGATTCGCCCTTGGCCCGCGAGAAGAAGTGGACCGTGCCGCTGCCGTCGCCGTAGGCGACCGACTGGGCGACGACGGCCGGCGCTCCGAGTTCGCGGAACATGAGCGACTCCGAGGTCCAGGCGATGTCGCCGGTCGGCATGCGCCACGCGCTCATCCGGTCCGAGCCGTCGGCGCCGAATAGCAACTCGGCGTCGCCGCCGATCGCGTCCGTGCCGCCGACCTGCTTGGTCCAGGCGATCGTGCCGAGCTGCGCGTCGACGCAACCGACCGCGGCCTGGAACGAGCGTGCGCAGACGACATCGCCGATGCGCACGACCGGGCCGACCAGGTCAGCGAGGCGCTCGACCTCGTTCGCGCCGCGCGGCGAGCCCAGCGGGACTTCCCAGCGCACCACCGAGCTCGTCGGATCGATCCCCGCCATGCGCGGCCCCTGGCCAACGATCAGGGTGTTTTTGAACGCCGCGAGAACGCCGGTCTGCGACAGCATCAGCGGATCGCCGGGCCGCTGGAGCTGCCACAGCTTGACGCCGTCGGCGGCGTCGAAGGCGTGCACCGAGCGATCGACGCCGAGCACGAAGATGCGGCCGCCAGCAACCAGCGGCGCGGTCGCGACGCGCACCGCGAGCGGCCTCTTCCACTTCACCTGCGCGCCTTCGACCGCCACCAGATCGCCTTCGCGCGTCACGACGGCCGAAGTCGTCCCGTCGCTACCGACTCCGGCCGAGATCTTGCCGCCGATGTTGACTCGCCAGAGCACGCGGCCGGTCTCGGCTTCGACGGCGAGCACCGTCCCGTCGGTCGCGCCGAGGGTCAGCACGTTGCCGTTGACGGCGACGGTGAGCGGGAATTCGACCGCACCGACGCCCAGGTTCCAGGCCGACCGCACCGTGATCGGCGCAGCGATCGGCTCGAGGTCCTTCGGCTTGGGCTTGTCGGGAGCGAACAGAGAACCGAAGAACGAACAGCCGGCGAGGAGGATCGTCGCGGCCGTGCAGGCTGCAAGGCGCGCGCTGCGCGCCGCGGCGCTGCGCTGCGCGGCGGTCACTTCGCCGCCTCGGCGGCGCTTGCGGCGCCAGCCGCCGGCTGCACGCCGAGCAGATTCAACTTGGCCTCGATGAGACGACGGTAGTCGGTCTTGGGATCCATCGCCGACCACGCCTTCTGGTATGCGGCCTGCGCCGGCGCGTTCTTGCCCTGCGCGAGCAGCACGTCGCCGCGGCGATCGGCGACGAGCGCGGCGAACTGCGGACTGTCGACCGCATCGAGCTGCTTCAGGGCCTCTTCGTACTTGGCGGTGTCGAGCAGCAGGCCGGCCAGACGCAGGCGGGCGATGGCGCGGTACTCGGCTTCGCCGGCGTTGTCGGCGACCCAGGCAAGGCTCGCCTTCGCCGCGTCGTACTGGCCCTTCTCGGCAGCGACGCGCGCGGCGAGCAGGCCGCCCTGCTGGGTGAACGTCGCGCGCGGGTAGCGCTCCTTCATGTCGGCGAAGATGCGCGTCGCGCGGTTGCTGTCGACTTGCTGCGCGGCGTGCTCCAGCTCGTCGAACAACGCACCGGCCTTCGCACCTTGGTCGCGCTGGTACAGGTTCCAGCCGTTCCACGCCGCGAACGCGCCGAGGACGAGCACGAGCAGCCAGGTGATGAGGTTGCCGTGCTGTTTCCAGAACGCCTTCAGCTGGTCGAGCTGTTCCTGCTCTTCGAGGTCGAGGTGGGTGGCCATATCGTTTCGGAGCGCAACCTGTGATTATGAAGGGCGAGTCGCGACACTCTTGAGCAGGACCGCCAGCTCCGCCATCGGCTTGAGCGCGGGCGTGAGCTGCGGCGTTTCCTCGTTCTTCAGATCCTTCAGCCCGACGGCTCCACGCGCGAGCTCGTCTGCGCCGAAGATCAGGGCCAGCCTCGCCCCGCTCGCGTTCGCCCGTCTGAACTGCGACTTCATGCTGCCGAGGCCTTCGCCTGAAGCCGCGTGCATCAGCACCGAGAGGCCGAGCGCGCGCAACTCCTCGCAGGTTGTCGTCGCGACCGGCAAGGCATCCGCGTCGGGGACGATCGCGTAGACGTCGACCGTCGACGTCGGCGTGGGAACGCCGACGGCCTCGAGCAACAGCAGCATGCGCTCGATGCCCATGCCCCAGCCGACCGCAGGCGTCCGCTTGCCGCCGAGCTGCTCGAACAGGCCGTCGTAGCGGCCGCCGCCGCAGACCGTGCCCTGCGCGCCGAGGCGCTCCGTCACCCACTCGAATACGGTGAGGTTGTAGTAGTCGAGGCCGCGCACGAGGCGCGGGTTGACGCGATAGTCGAGCCCGGCGGCGTCGAGGACGCGCCGCACCGCGCCGAAGTGGGCGAGCGAGACGGCGCCGAGGAATTCCGTCAGCCGCGGCGCGCCTTCGATGATCCCCTGCAGCGCCGGATTCTTGCTGTCGAGGATGCGCAACGGATTGCTGCGCAGGCGCCGGCGCGAGTCGTCGTCGAGGGCGTCGGTGTGCTGCTCGAAATAGGCGATCAGCGCAGCACGATGGGCGCTGCGCTCCGCGGCCAGGCCGAGGCTATTCAGCTCGAGCCGCACGTCGCTGCCGATGTCGAGGCCGAGGTCGCGCAGCAGCGCGGCGCACATCAGGATCTGCTCGGCGTCGACGTCCGGCCCCGGGTGGCCGAGCGCCTCGACGTCGATCTGGTGGAACTGGCGATAGCGGCCCTTCTGCGGCCGCTCGTGGCGGAACACCGCGACCTCGCTCCAGAGGCGGAGCGGCCCGTTGTAGATCGCGTTGTGCTCGATCATCGCGCGCACGATGCCGGCGGTCGCCTCGGGGCGCAGCGTCAGCTTGTCGCCGTTCATCGCGTCCTCGAAGGAATACATCTCCTTCTCGACGATGTCGGTCGATTCGCCGATGCCGCGCACGAAGAGCGCCGTGGGCTCGACGATCGGCGTGCGCACGTTGACGTAGCCGTAGCGGCGCATCAGCGCGCGCACCTTGTCCTCGAACCACTCCCAGCGCGCCGATTCCGGCGGCAGGATGTCGTTCATGCCCTTGACCCCGCGCAGGGTCTCGTTCGCGACCACTACCCGAACCGCTTCTCGATGTAGCGCTCGACCAGCGCGTGGAACTCCTGGGCGATGTTGTCGCCGCGCAAGGTCACCGCCTTCTCGCCGTCGATGAAGACCGGCGCTGCCGGCGCTTCGCCGGTGCCTGGCAGGCTGATGCCGATGTCGGCGTGCTTGCTCTCGCCCGGACCATTGACGATGCAGCCCATCACCGCGACCTTCATCGTCTCGACGCCGGGATAGCGCGCCTTCCAGACCGGCATTTGCGCGCGCAGGTAGTCGTCGATCTGCTTGGCGAGCTCCTGGAATGTGGTGCTCGTCGTTCGCCCACAGCCGGGACACGCGGTGACGCTCGGGTTGAATGAGCGAAGCCCGAGCGACTGCAGGATCTCGAGCGCGACGACGACCTCCTGCGTGCGCGCCTCGCCCGGCTGCGGCGTGAGCGAGACGCGGATCGTGTCGCCGATGCCTTCCTGCAGCAGCACGGCGAGCGCCGACGTCGAGGCGACCGTTCCCTTCGTGCCCATGCCCGCCTCGGTAAGGCCGAGGTGGAGCGGATAGTCCGAGCGCCGCGCGAGCGCGCGGTAGACGCTGATCAGGTCCTGCACGCCCGACATCTTGCACGACAGGATGATTTGCTCGGGCGCGAGGCCGATCTCTTCGGCACGGCGCGCCGAGCCGAGCGCCGAGAGCAGGATCGCGCGATACATGATCTGCTGCGGCGGCTGCGGGTCGGCAGAGCGCGCGTTCTCGTCCATCAGCTCGGTCAGCAGCTCCTGGTCGAGGCTGCCCCAGTTGACGCCGATGCGCACCGGCTTCGCGTAGCGCACCGCGATCTCGACCATCTGCGCGAACTGGCGGTCGTGCTTCTCGCCCTTGCCGACGTTGCCCGGGTTGATGCGGTACTTCGAGAGCGCCTCGGCGCAAGCCGGAAAGTCGGCCAGCAGCCGGTGGCCGTTGTAGTGGAAGTCGCCGATCAGCGGCACGTCGATGCCCATCCGGTCGAGCTGCTCGCGGATGTAGGGCACCGCGGCCGCGGCTTCCGGCGTGTTGACCGTGATGCGCACGAGCTCCGAGCCGGCGAGCGCGAGCTCCTTGACCTGGATCGCGGTGCCGACCGCGTCGACCGTGTCGGTGTTGGTCATCGACTGCACGCGCACCGGCGCATCGCCACCGACCGTGACGACGTTCGAACCCCAGGCGACGCGCGCTTGGCGGGTGCGTCGCGGCGCCGGTGCGGCCGGAGCGATGAAGCCGTCTTCGAGCGCGGCGACGTCGGCGCGCATCGTGCGGGTTTCGTCGAGAGCGCTCATGCTCAGCCTGATGTCGACGCCGCGCGCGCCGGCGCCGCCAGCGGCGCCGGTTCGGTGACGGTGGAAGTGCGCTCGCTGCCGGGCGGCGCCAGCTCCGGACCCGGAACGATCAGCTCGGCGCCGGGAGGGATCGGCTCGGCACCGGGAGGGATCGGCTCGGCGCCGGGCGGCATCGGCTCCGCTTCCGGCACGGTCGCGACGGCGGCGGGCTCGGTGCCTGCCGGTGCGGCGAGCGAGGTCGCGAGCGGCGCCGAAGCGCTCGGAACGGAAGGCGCGCGCGCGGCGCTCGGCGTCGCGCCCCGGCCCGGCCAGTCGAGCTTCGCCAGCCAGCCCGAGGGCAGGAAGTAAAGGCCGAGCGAGGCGGCGAGGATCAGCAGAGTCACCCAGAACACCGGGCCGAGCGTCGGCAACGCGTTGTCGCGCTGCCCGACCACGCCGGGTCGCTCGCGAAACGGCGCGTTCAAGCCTTCGCCGACCTGCTCGAGCCGATGTCCGGCCGGCGGCGGCAGCAGCACCAGGATCGCTGCCGGATCGATCTTGAGCACGCGACACACCGTCTGCGCGAGCGCGCGCGTAAAGGTCGCGTCGGGCAGCGCGTCGAAGCGGTCGGCCTCGAGCAGCTCGAGCTTCTTGGACGTCACCTTGATCGATGCCGCGAGGACCGCGATGTGCAAGCCCTGGCGCTCGCGCGCCTCGCGCAGCAGCCGGCCTGCGCTCGGCGCGGCGGTGTCGGCGACCTCACTCATCGAATGCCCCACGGGCGAAGAACGCCGCCTCGCGTGAATCGGGAAAGCGGTTGCGCAGCTGCGAGCCGAACTCCGCTGCGCCCTGGCGGTTGCCGAGCTTGGCTTCGATCCGCGCCGCGAGCCACAGCGTCTGCGCGTTGGCGACCTCGGGACGCGCATTGACGCGGCGGATGTAGAAGCGGGCACGCTCGTAGTCACCGCGCCGATAGAGCACCTCGGAAAGGTTGGTGGCGGTGAACGGGCTCGTCGGGTCGAGCTCGTAGGAGCGCGCGAGCGAGGCTTCGGCATCGGCGAGCTCGCCGGCGTGCGCCTGGCACACGCCCTGGGCGAGCAGCGTCCGTGCGGTGCCGCGGTACTGCGGAACCGCAAGAGCTTGGCTGAACATCGCGAACGACTCGGGATAGCGCTTCTGCTGGCACAGGTACCAGGCGTAGTTGTGCATCGCGTCGGCGTCGCGCGCGTTGAGCTGCAGGGCGCGCTTGAAGCTCTCCTCGGCGAGAGCCTGCTCGCCGAGGTTGGTGTAGATCAGGCCGCGCAGGTTGTACGCCTCGCCGTAGTTCGGATCGGACGCGATCGCGATCTGGACCTGCTCGAGCGCGGTGTTGAGCTGGCCACGGCTGAAGTAGGCCGACGCGAGCTCCATCCGCGCCCGCGCACGCTTTTGCGCGTCGGGTTCCTCGGAAGGGAGCCGGTCCGGAGTGCCCGCGACCTGAACCGTCCGCTGCTCGGTCGAGCAGGCCGCGAGCAGCGCGCTGAGCGCACCGGCGAGCAGGAGGCTGCGGACTGCGATCGCCACGCCTGCGCTCACGGCCGGTGCCCGGGACGAGCGGCAGCGCCAGCGCGGCGCCGCGACACCGGCGCGGCGACGCGCACCGGCGTCGCGCGCGCCCGCCGCTCGGCGACCCGCGTGCGGTCCTGCACTTCGCCGGCGAGCTGTCCGCATGCGGCGGCGATGTCGTCGCCGCGGGTCTTGCGCACGGTCGTGACGATCCCACCTTGCTGCAGCACTTCGGCGAACTCCGCGATGCGCGCCGGCGGTGAACGCTTCAGGCCCGACGCCGCGAACGGGTTGAACGGGATGAGATTGACCTTGCTCGGCAGCCCCGGACGCGCGGCGCTGCCGTCGCCGCGCAACAACCGCAGCAAGGCCTGGGCTTGCGCCGGCGAATCGTTGATGTCGTCGAGCATGCAGTATTCGATCGTGATGAAGTCGCGCGGCGCGCGCTCGAGGTAGCGGCGCGCAACGGCGAGCAGCTCGGCGATCGGGTACTTGCGGTTGAGCGGCACCAGCTCGTCGCGCAGAGCATCGTCGGGTGCATGCAGCGAGATCGCGAGCGCGACCGGGCAATCGCCACGCAGCCGCTCGATCATCGGCACGACGCCGGAGGTCGACACCGTCACGCGCCGGCGCGACAGGCCGTAGCCGTGGTCGTCGAGCATGGTCCTGAGCGCCGGCACGAGCGCACCGTAGTTCTGCAGCGGCTCGCCCATGCCCATCATCACGACGTTGGTGATCGCGCGCTCGCCTTCGCGCAGGGCGAGGCGGCGCCGCAGCGTGAACTCGGCATGCCAGAGCTGGGCGACGATCTCGGCCGTCGTCAGGTTGCGGCTGAAGCCCTGGTGGCCGGTCGCGCAGAAGCGGCAGTTGACCGCACAGCCCGCCTGCGACGAAATGCAGAGGGTGCCGCGCCCCGCCTCGGGGATGAACACCGTCTCGACCGCGTCGCCGGCGCCGACGTCGAACAGCCACTTGACCGTGCCGTCGTGCGCGACCTGCTCGCTCGCGACCGGCAGCGCGACGACTGCGGCCGAGGCGATCAGCTTGTCGCGGAACGACTTCGCGAGGTTCGTCATCGCCTGGAAGTCGTGCTCGCCGCGCTGGTGCATCCAGCGGTACAACTGGGTCGCGCGAAACGCCTGCTCGCCCTGTTGCTCGCACCACTCCTCGAGCGCGCCGCGGTCGAACTGGAGGAGGTTCACCATCCGACGTGCCGCCTCAACGGCGGTGCAGGTCCATGCCGGCGAAGAAGAACGCGATCTCGACCGCGGCGGTCTCGGCGGCGTCGGATCCATGCACCGCGTTGGCGTCGATGCTCGCCGCGAAGTCGGCGCGGATCGTTCCCGCGTCGGCCTTCTTCGGATCGGTGGCTCCCATCAGCTCGCGGTTCCTGGCGATCGCCGACTCGCCTTCGAGGACCTGGATCATCACCGGCCCGGAGATCATGAACGAGACCAGGTCGCTGAAGAATGGCCGCGCGCGGTGCACGGCGTAGAACGCCTCGGCCTCGGCGCGCGACAGATGCGCCATCTTCGAGGCGACGACCTTGAGGCCGGCGGCTTCGAAGCGGGCGTAGATCTGGCCGATGACGTTCTTCGCGACCGCATCGGGCTTGATGATCGAGAGGGTGCGTTCCAGCGCCATGGCTTCTTTCTCCGGGGGTCCTGGGCAAAGCCTTCAATTGTAGAGGGCCGAGCGCCCTCGGACTGGCTCAGCGGCCGCGCCGACCACCGCCGTAGCCGCCGCCGTTGCCGCCGCCTCCTCCGAAGCCGCCACCGCCACCGCCACCGCCTCCTCCGAAGCCGCCACCGCCACCGCCGCCCCGACCGCGGTTCTTGCGGTGGAAGGCGTCGGCGCCGATGTAGCCGACCGAAGTCTGGAGCGGATCGGGCTCTTTCGGATTGCCCTTCGGGCCGACTGGGCGCGGCGCGCTGCCGCCGGCGCCGAACCCGCTGTTCGGGCCGATACGGCGACCCTGCACGAAGCGATGGTCGAAGGTCTGCTGGAGCGGATTGGGGATCCGGCTCGGATCGAAGTCGTCGTCCTCGTCGCGGTCTTCGCGCTCGTTTTGCGGCCGCTCGTTTTGCGGCCGCTCGTTCGCAGCACGCGCTTCCGGGCGCGCGTCGTCGCCGCGCCGCGGGCGCTGCCGATCGTTCGCAGGCCGCTCGTTCTGGCCACGGGGGCCGCGCTGGTCGTCGCGGCGCTTGCCGCCGTCGCCTGCGCGCTCTTCGCCGCGCTCGCCGGAATTGCCGCTCGCCAGGCGCCGGATGGCGCGCACGTCGTTCTCGTCGAGGTCGACCCAGGCACCGCGCTTCAAGCCGTGCGGCAGGACGACCGTTCCGTAGCGGATCCGGATCAACCGGCTCACCGTCAGGCCGACCGCGTCGAAGAGCTTCCTCACCTCGCGGTTGCGCCCTTCCGTGATGACGACGCGGTACCACTCGTTGAGCCCTTC
>DASXXO010000372.1:0-3009 GCA_036503045.1 Caldimonas sp.
TCGCCGCAAGGTAGCGCGGACCGGGAATCTGCCCCGAGTTGATGGCGTTCCTGATGACGACGTCGAGGCGCGGCTTGGCGCACGCCGCGCCGACGCACGACGTGAAGCCGGCATCGAGATAGAGCTTGGCGACCTTGGCGCACCAGAGCACGTGCTCCTCGAGCGGCATGGTCTGGATCGCGGAGAGGGTCGCCGCGTCGTTCCACGAGAAGTGTGTGTGCGCCTCGCACATGCCTGGCATGAGCGTCGCGCCGGCGCCGTCGATGACGGTGGCGCCGGTCGGCGCGAGCGCCGCGCTGGAGCGGCCGACGCTCTTGATCCGGTTGCCCTCGACGAGCACGCTGCCGGCGTAGGCTAGCGCGCCGCTGCCGTCGAGGATGCGCACGTTGGTGAACAGGGTCGTGGCCATGGCGCTCTCCTCAGGCGGCCCAGCGCGTCGTCCGCGCCGAGCGCAGCGGCGGCGCGCGATGGAACTCGCCGCCCTTCATCACCGACAGGATCCGCGACTTGTCCTGCAGGACCGTGATGTCGGCGAGCGGGTCGCCGTCGATCAGCAGCAGGTCGGCGTAGCAGCCTTCGCGCACGTAACCGATCTCCTTGCCCATCTTCATCATCGGGCCGCCCCAGGCGGTCGCCGAGAGCAGCGCTTCCATCGGGCTCATGCCGACGACCTTGACGAAGTACTCGAGGTCCTTCGCGTTGGTGCCGTGCGGCGTCCAGGCGAAGCCGTAGTCGCCGCCGGGCAGGATGCGCACGCCGCGCCTGCGCAGCGCCTGCATCGTCTCGACCGCCGCCTCGAGCTCGCGGTGGTAGCCCATCTTCTTCGTGACCTCGGGCGTCAGGCCCCACTCGCTCGCGTGGTGACAGGTGTTGATGAGCCAGGCGAGGCCGGGGGCGATGAAGTGCTCCGTCTTGTGCTCTTCGAGCAGGTCGAGCGCCTCGCTGTCGGTGAAGCTCGCGTGGTAGATCACCTCGATGCCGTGCCGGACGCAGCGCTTGATCGAGTTGCACGAGCGCGCGTGGGCCGCGACCCGCTTGCCCCAAGCCTTGGCCTCTTCGACGCAAGTGGCGATCTCGGCGTCGGTGAACTGGCAGCGGTCGCTCGGCATCCCGGTGATCGATTCGCCCGAGAGATTGATCTTGAGCGAGTCGACGCCCCACTTGACGAACATGCGCACGCACCGGCGCATCTCCTCGGGCCCGCTGACGATCGCGCCGAAGGCGAAGTCGGACTGCGGCAGGTGCGGCTGGGTCGTGTCGCCGAGGCCGCCCGGCACGGTGATCTCCTGGCTCGCCGCCAGGTAGCGCGGGCCGACGATCGTGCCGTCGTTGATCGCGTTCCTGATCACGACGTCGAGGCGCGGCTTGGCCGCCGCGGCGCCGACACAGCTCGTCCAGCCCATGTCGAGGTAGCGCCTGGCGACCTCGGCGCACCAGAGGATGTGCTCCTCGGGTGGCATGCGCTGGATCGCGTCGAGGCTCGGCTGGTCGTTCCACGAGAAGTGCGTGTGCGCCTCGACCATTCCCGGCATCAGGAACGCACCGGCGCCGTCGACGACCTGTGCGCCGCCCACCGGCGCCGCGCGCACCCCCTGCGCGGCGCGGACGACGCGCGCGATCCGGTCGCCCTGGACGAGCACCTCGCCCATGAAGGGTGCGTCGCCGCCGCCATCGAAGATGCGAACGTTGGTGTAGTGGATGTCTGCCATGGGCGTCTCCTTCTACTCCGGCTGATGCAGCGAGAGTACGCGCTTGTGCTTCGGTTTGTGGCCAGCGCGGAAAGTCGATCTGCGCTTCGACAGTTGAGCTTGCATATCTCGAGGGCCTCAGCGCTGCGAACCCAGAAACTCGCGCAGCTCGCGCGCGCACTCGTCGGGCCGCTCGACCGGCGTCCAGTGGCCGCAGCGCGGCAACACGACGACGCGGACGCTCTTCGCCGCGTGCAGCTTGGCGGCGAAGGCGCGCACCTGCTGCGGCGGGGCGACGCCGTCCTCGTCGCCGGTGACGAGCAAGACCGGCGCTTCGATCCGCTCGACCGGTGCCGGGCCCGCCTCGGCGAGCGCCTCGCAGCTGCGCGCGTAGGCCTCGCCGTCCTGACGCATCAGGCTCTCGCGCACGAACGCGACCGCGAGCGGCGAGCGCTGGCGCGTGTCGGCCGAGATCGCCGCGTTGAGCAGGCCGAGCGCGATCTCGTGCATGCCGGCGACGCCCTCGCCGCGCGCCTTCGCGGCGCGCGCGCGGATCGCTGTGCGCGCGGCTTCAGGCGGCGCGATCAGCGGGCCGAACAGGGCGATGCTGCGCACCAGCTTCGGCGCGGTCGTTGCGACGTGCTGGCAGACGATCGTGCCGAGCGAGTGGCCGATCCAGTGCGCGCGCGCGACGTTCAGACGCGTACAGACCGAGAGCAGCGTCTCGACGAAGCGCTCGATCGAGAGCGGGCCCTCGACGCGCTGCGAGCGGGCGCTGCCGGGCATGTCGACGCGGATGACGCGATGGCGCGCCAGCGCCGGCATCAGCGGCGTGAAGGTATTCGTGCTGCCGCCCAGGCCGTGCACGCAGACGACGGCGTCGCCTTCGCCTTCTTCCTCGACGACGGTGCGGTCGATGGTGTGGAGCGTCATTGGAAGGTGTTCTCGATCGCGCCGATGCCGTCGATCTCGATCCGCACCACGTCGCCCGCGCCGAGCCAGCGCGGCGGCGTGAAGCCCATGCCGACGCCCGACGGAGTTCCCGTCGCGATCACGTCGCCGGGGTACATCGTGATGCCGCGCGAGCAGGTCTCGATCAGCGTCGCCAGGTCGAAGATCATGTCCCTGGTCTGCCCGTCTTGGCGCAGCTCGCCGTTGACCCAGCCGCGCAGGCACGCTCCCACTGGCGACGGAAGAGGCTCGCCGCGCACGAGCGCCTCGATCACGCCGAGCGCGCCGCGTCCCGGGTCGGCCACCGCGAGCGGCGTCGCCTCGCGGCCGGACGGCGCAATCGTGCCGACGTGGTGTCGACCGCCCCAGC
>DASXXO010000373.1:0-3189 GCA_036503045.1 Caldimonas sp.
TCGCGCGCGCCGCGCTCGAATCGATCGCTTTCCAGAGCGCGGAGTTGCTCGAGGCGATGTCGAAGGACGTCGTGGCCGCCGGCGGCGCCCCGGTCGCCGAGTTGCGCGTCGACGGCGGCGCGTCGGTGAACGACCTGCTGATGCAGTTCCAGGCCGACCTGCTCGGCATCCCCGTGGTGCGCCCGAAGGTGGTCGAGACCACTGCGCTCGGCGCCGCGTACCTTGCCGGTCTCGCGTGCGGCGTCTACGCCGGCACCGACGAGCTCGCGGCGCAGTGGCAGGTCGAGCGCACCTTTTATCCGACGATGGCGCGCGCGCGTGCTCGCGAGCTGATGCAGCGCTGGCAGCACGCGGTGGCGCAGGCGACCTGCTGAAGCCGCCCGGGCCGCCGGCGTCGTGCCGAAGCGCTTACGCGACCGACGGCGGCGGCTCGTTGCAGATCGCGCCGATGCGCACGAGGGCGCTGGTCTCGAGGCCGTCGCGCAAGAGGCGCAGTGCGACCGTGTGGCCGACCGGATAGACATCGATCGGCAGGTCGACCAGATTGAGGATCGCGTCGCCCGGCCGCAGGCCGGCGCGCTCGGCGGGGCCGCGGGGGGCGAGGTCGATGATGAATCCCGCAGCGTTTACGCGTGCGCCTATGCCGGTGTAGACGGCGCCCCGGCAGCCGATCGGGAACACGCGGCCGCCGGCGCTCGGTGCGCGCGGCCCGAGCGGGCCGTCGCTGTCGGGCGCCGAGACCAGCGTTCCGGCCGGCAGGATCAGGCGGACGAGAACGCCCGCGTGCGCGGCTGCGGCGCCGTCTTCGCCGCGCTGCAGCGAGAGCGCGCCGAGGACGCTCGCGTGGATCGCAATGCTGAGCACGATCGCGACCACCCGGCCGTGACGGCCGCGCTGTCCGGGAGCGCTGGCTTGCCTGGTCATCTCCGTCCCGGGCAGTCGGCATGCCGGGTCGCTGTGCCGACGACAGCGCGGCGCCGCCAAATCGTCGGCGGCGCGAGCCGGTCGCTGCCGATCGCACCGACCCGCCTCGCTAAGATCGCGTCATGCTTACGCTGCGTCGCTGCCTTGCCGCGTTCTTCTTCGTCGCTCTTGCCGCTTCTCGCGTCGCCGCCGCGCCTGCGGCGCCGACCGTGTTCCTCGAAGAGCTCACCTGGACCGAGCTGCGCGACGAGATCCGGGCCGGCAAGACGACGGTGATCGTCCCGGTCGGCGGCACCGAGCAGAGCGGGCCGCAGATCGTGCTCGGCAAGCACAACGTTCGCGTCAAGGTGCTCGCCGGCCGCATCGCAACGAGCCTCGGCAACGCGCTGGTGGCGCCGGTGATCGCCTATGTGCCCGAAGGCAGCATCGATCCGCCAGCCGGGCACATGCGCTTCGCCGGAACGATCAGCATCCCGGAGGCGGCGTTCGAGACGACCCTCGAGTACGCGGCGCGCAGCTTTCGTGCCCACGGGTTTCGCGACATCGTCCTGATCGGCGATCACGGCGGCTACCAGAAGAGCCTTGCCAAGGTCGCCGCCAAGCTCGATCGCGAATGGGCCGCGTCGCCGGTGCGCGTGCATGCAGTCGAAGAGTACTACCGTGCCGCCGACCGCGGTTTCGCCGACATCCTGCGCAAGCACGGGTTGAGCGATGCCGAGATCGGCAGCCACGCCGGCGCTGCCGACACCGCGCTCTCGCTCGCGCTCGACGAGCAGCTCGTGCGCAGCGCGCGCCTGCACGACGGCAGCGCGCTCGGCGCGGCCGAAGGCGTGAGCGGCGATCCGCGCCGCGCCAGCGCAGCACTCGGTCGTGCCGGCGTCGATGCCATCGTCGCGCGCACGTCCGAGGCGATCCAGCGCGACGTCGCGCGCCATTGAACTCGCGATCCGTCGTCCATCGGCGCGCAGCGCGCGTTGAGCAACTGCATTCCCATGGAGTCGCCGTCTTGAACCTGTCTTCGCCCCGTCGCCGCATCGCCAAGCTCGCTGCGCTCGCCGCTTTCGCGTTCGCGGCATCCTCACCAGCGGCGCCGCCGCCGGTGAGGACCGTCCCGGGCATGCCGCCGGTCAGCGATCCTGCCAACCTGTACGGCGACGCCGGCCAAGGCAAGCTCAGCGACGCCGTGCGCGGCGCGCTGCCGCGCGTCTACGTCCCGAACCTGCAGTCGAACGACGTCTACGTGATCGATCCGGCGACGTTCAAGGTCGTCGACCGCTTCCGCGTCGGCCTCAATCCGCAGCACGTGGTTCCGTCGTGGGACCTGAAGACGCTCTGGGTCGCGAACAACGCCGAGAACACGACCAAGGGAAGCCTGACGCCGATCGACCCGTTGACCGGCAAGCCCGGCAAGGCGATCGCCGTCGACGACCCGTACAACATGTACTTCACGCCCGACGGCAAAGAAGCGATCGTCGTCGCCGAGGCGTTCAAGCGGCTCGACTTCCGCGACCCGCAGACGATGGCGCTCAAGTCTTCGCTGCCGACGCCCGAGTGCAAGGGCATCAACCACGCCGACTTCTCGATCGACGGCCGCTACGCGATCTTCACCTGCGAGTTCGACGGCATGCTCGCGAAGATCGATCTGGTGAACCGCAAGGTGCTCGGCTACCTGAAGCTCTCCAGCGGCAAGATGCCGCAGGACATCCGGGTCTCGCCCGACGGCACGACCTTCTACGTCGCCGACATGATGGCCGACGGCGTCTTCGTCGTCGACGGCGCGAGCTTCAAGGAGATCGGTTTCGTCGCGACCGGCAAGGGGACGCACGGCCTGTATCCGAGCCGCGACGGCCGAAAGCTCTACGTCGCCAACCGCGGCTCGAACAAGATTCACGGCGCCGAGCACGGGATGGGCAGCGTCTCGGTGCTCGACTTCGCGACGCGGAAGGTCGACGTCACCTGGCCGATCCCGGGCGGCGGCAGCCCCGACATGGGCAACGTCAGCGCCGACGGCAAGTGGCTATGGCTCTCGGGCCGCTACGACAACGTCGTCTACGTCTTCGACACGACGACGGGTGCGGTCAAGATCATTCCGGTCGGCAAGGAGCCACACGGCCTCACCGTGTGGCCGCAGCCCGGCCGCTACTCGCTCGGCCACACCGGCAACATGCGCTGATCGGCGTCGGCGCCGCCGGGCGGCGGCGGTCAGGGTGCAAAGCCTTGCTAGGAGCGGCGCATAGTTTTTCGGGTTCTGGAACGGGACGCGGC
>DASXXO010000374.1:0-1657 GCA_036503045.1 Caldimonas sp.
CGTGCGCCTGCTCGAGGATGTCGGCGGCCTTCAACGCCTCGCCGACGATTGCGCCGGACGCGAGCAGCTGGACGCGCCGCGCCCCGTCGGGCGCCGACGCGCGCAGCCGGTACATGCCGCGCAGCACGCCTTCATGCGCGCCTTCGGGCAACGACGGCTGGGCGACGTTCTCGTTCATCGCCGTCACGTAGTAGAAGACGTCCCTCTGCTCCTCGAGCATCTCGCGCATGCCGCGGTCGACGATCACGGCGAGCTCGCCGGAGAACGCCGGGTCGTACGCCCTGCAATTCGGCACCGTCGCGGCGACGAGGTGGCTCGTGCCGTCCTGGTGCTGCAACCCTTCGCCAGAGAGCGTCGTCCGGCCCGCGGTCGCGCCGATCAGAAAGCCCCGCGCGCGCTGGTCGGCGGCGGCCCAGATCAGGTCGCCGACGCGCTGGAAGCCGAACATCGAGTAGTAGATGTAGAACGGCAGCATCGCGAGGCCATGCGTCGAGTACGACGTCGCCGCCGCTGTCCACGACGAGAGGGCTCCCGCCTCGGTGATGCCTTCCTCGAGGATCTGGCCGCTCTTGTCCTCGCGGTACGAAAGGATCGATCCCGAGTCCTCGGGCTGGTAGAGCTGGCCGAGCGGTGCGTAGATGCCGACCTGGCGAAACAGGCTCGCCATGCCGAAGGTGCGCGCCTCGTCGGCGACGATCGGCACGACGCGCGGGCCGATCACCGGGTCCTTGAGCAGGTTGCCGAGCACGCGCACGAACGCCATCGTCGTGCTCATCTCCTTGCCTTCGGCGTGCAGAGCGAATGCCGAAGTCGCGTCGAGCGCGGGCACGGCGAGCTTCGGGCAGTCGCTGCGCCGCGCCGGCAGTGCCCCGCCGAGCGCGCGCCGGCGGCTTTGCAGGTAGCGGACCTCCGCGCTGTCGTCGGCCGGCTTGTAGAACGCGAGTGCCTGCGTGTCGGTATCGCTCATCGGCAGCGCGAACCGATCGCGGAACGCGAGCAGCCCGGCGCTGTCGAGCTTTTTCGCCTGGTGCGTCGTCATCCGGCCCTGCGCCGCCTCGCCCATGCCGTAGCCCTTCATCGTCTTGGCGAGGACGACCGTCGGCCGGCCTGCGTGCGCGACCGCGGCGGCGAAGGCCGCGTGGATCTTGACCGCATCGTGGCCGCCGCGGCGCAGCCGATCGATGTCTTCGTCGCGCAGGTCGGCGACGAGCGCCTTCAGCTCTTCGTTCTGGCCGAAGAAGACCTCGCGGTTGAACGCGCCATCCTTGGCCGAGAGCGTCTGAAACTGCCCGTCGACGGTGTGTGCGAACGCGCGCATCAGCGCGTGATCGTGGTCGCGCGCGAACAGCACGTCCCAGTCGGAGCTCCACAGGCACTTGATGACATGCCAGCCGGCGCCGGCGAACACCGACTCGAGCTCGTCGACGATGCGGCCGTTGCCGCGCACCGGTCCGTCGAGCCGCTGCAGGTTGCAGTTGATGACGAAGGTGCAGTTGTCGAGCTGCTCGCGCGCGGCGAGCGACAGCGCGGCAATCGACTCGGGCTCATCCATCTCGCCGTCGCCGAAGAAGCCCCAGACGCGCCGCTGACCGCGGCCGCTCTCGGCAGGCAGCAGGCCGCGGTGCTGCAGATAGCGGATGAAGCGCGCCTGATAGAT
>DASXXO010000375.1:0-15897 GCA_036503045.1 Caldimonas sp.
GGCCTTCGCGATGTTCTTCCTGGCCGAGTACGCCAACATCATCCTCGTCTCGGCCCTGGCCTCGGTGATGTTCCTCGGTGGCTGGCTGGCGCCGATCTCGTTCTCGATCGTCGGCATGGAGACGCCGTCGTGGATCGTCGCCACGGCGTGGTTCTGGAACTGGTTCTGGCTCTTCGCCAAGACCTTCGTCATCGCGACGATGTTCCTGTGGGTGCGCGCCACCTTCCCGCGTTTTCGCTACGACCAGATCATGCGCCTGGGCTGGAAAATCTTCATCCCGGTCTCGCTCGTCTGGCTCGTGGTCGTCGGGCTGGTGATCGAGTCGCCCTGGAACATCTGGAAGTAGGGCGGAGCACTTCATGGCCCAGGCAACACCGATCAAGGACTTTCTCTCGAGCTTCATGCTCGGCGAGCTCTTCAAGGGCATGCGCCTCACCGGGCGCCACTTTCTCTCGAAGAAGGTGACCGTGCAGTACCCCGAGGAGAAGACGCCGCTCAGCCCGCGCTTTCGCGGCCTGCACGCGCTGCGCCGCTACGAGAACGGCGAGGAGCGCTGCATCGCCTGCAAGCTGTGCGAGGCGGTCTGCCCGGCACTCGCGATCACGATCGAGAGCGACGTCCGCGACGACGGCTCGCGCCGGACGACGCGCTACGACATCGACCTCACCAAGTGCATCTTCTGCGGCTTCTGCGAGGAGAGCTGCCCGGTCGACTCGATCGTCGAGACCCACATCCTCGAGTACCACGGCGAGAAGCGCGGCGACCTGTACTTCACCAAGGACATGCTGCTCGCGATCGGCGACCGCTACGAGAAAGAGATCGCCGCAGCGCGGGACGCGGACGCGAAGTACCGCTGATTCGCTTCGCGAACCATGGACACCAACGCCGCGCTGTTCTACGCGTTCTCCGCCGTCCTCCTGGTGGCGGCGTTTCGCGTCATCACGGCGAGAAGCCCCGTCTACGCCGCGCTCTTTCTCGTGCTCGCCTTCTTCAGCGCGGCGTGCGTCTGGCTGCTGCTGCGCGCCGAGTTCCTGGCGATCGCGCTCGTCCTCGTCTACGTCGGCGCGGTGATGGTGCTGTTCTTGTTCGTGGTCATGATGCTCGACGTCGACATCGGGTCGCTGCGCGCCGGGTTCTGGCGTCACTTTCCGGTCGCCGCAGTCGTCGGCGTCGTCATCGCGCTCGAGATGGCGGCGGTGCTGCTGCCGGGGTTCAAGCTCGTCGACGCGCCGACCGCGTCGGCCGCGGCGCTCAAGCTCGGCAACTCGAAGCTGCTCGGCATCGAGGTCTACACGCGCTACCTCTACCCGCTGCAGATCGCCGCGGTGCTGCTGCTGGTGGCGATCATCGCCGCGATCTCGCTCACCCATCGGGCGCGCAAGGACACCAAGCACATCCATCCTTCTGAGCAGGTCAAGGCGAAGAAGGCCGACCGGGTGCGCATCGTCTCGCTCAAGCCCGAGGCGGTCGAGCGCGACGCGCCGAGCGATGCCCCCAAGCCGGTCGGAGACCGGCGATGAGCCTCGGCCCGGTCACGCTCGGCCACTACCTCGCCGTCGGCGCGATCCTGTTCGCGCTGTCGGTGATCGGCATCTTCCTCAACCGCAAGAACCTGATCGTCCTGCTGATGGCGATCGAGCTGATGCTGCTCGCCGTCAACCTCAACTTCGTCGCCTTTTCGTACTACCTCGGCGACATGGCGGGGCAGGTGTTCGTCTTCTTCATCCTCACCGTCGCCGCGGCAGAGTCGGCGATCGGCCTGGCGATCCTGGTCGTGCTCTTCCGTACCCGCTCGACGATCGCCGTCGACGAGCTCGACTCGCTGAAAGGCTGAGGATGGCGCCCCCACGTTCACTTCGTTCTTTGCCCTCCCAGGGGGTGTCAGCGCCCTGCGGGCGGCCGGGCGGGCGCTGATGGCCGGCAACCTCTCGCCGACGCTCCTCACCCTCGTCCCGCTCGCGCCGCTGGTCGGCGCGGTCGTCGCCGGCCTCTTCGGCAAGCAGATCGGCCGCGCCGGCGCGCACACGGTGACGATCCTCGGCGTCCTCGTCTCGTTCCTCATCTCGGCGTGGGTTCTCTACGCGGTCGTCGCCGACGGCGCGCGCTTCAACGGCACCGTCTACGAGTGGATGCGCGTCGGCTCCTTGAAGATGGAGATCGGCTTCCTGATCGACGGCCTGACGGCGATGATGATCGCAGTTGTCAGCTTCGTCTCGCTGATGGTCCACGTCTACACGATCGGCTACATGGCCGACGACCCCGGCTACCAGCGCTTCTTCAGCTACATCTCGCTTTTCACGTTCTCGATGCTCATGCTCGTCATGAGCAACAACTTCCTGCAGCTCTTCTTCGGCTGGGAGGCGGTCGGCCTCGTCTCGTACCTGCTGATCGGCTTCTGGTACACGCGGCCGACGGCGATCTTCGCCGGCCTGAAGGCGTTCATCGTCAACCGGGTCGGCGACTTCGGCTTCATCCTCGGCATCGGCCTGATCGTCGCCTTCGCCGGAACGCTCGACTACCGCGATGCGTTCGCACGCGGCGGCGAGCTGGCGCAGATGACGTTCCCCGGGAGCGACTGGCGCCTCGTCACCGTCATCTGCATCTGCCTGTTCATCGGCGCGATGGGCAAGAGTGCGCAGTTCCCGCTGCACGTCTGGCTCCCGGACTCGATGGAAGGCCCGACGCCGATCTCGGCGCTGATCCACGCGGCGACGATGGTGACCGCCGGCATCTTCATGGTCGCGCGCATGTCGCCGCTGTTCGAGCTTTCCGACACTGCGCTTTCGTTCGTCATGACGATCGGCGCGATCACCGCTCTCTTCATGGGCTTTCTCGGCGTCGTCCAGAACGACATCAAGCGCGTCGTCGCCTACTCGACCCTCTCGCAGCTCGGCTACATGACGGTCGCGCTCGGCGCGTCGGCGTATTCGGTGGGGGTGTACCACCTGATGACGCACGCGTTCTTCAAGGCGCTGCTCTTCCTCGCCGCCGGCTCGGTGATCATCGGCATGCATCACGACCAGGACATCCGCAACATGGGAGGGCTCCGAAAGTACATGCCGATCACCTGGATCACCTCGCTGGTCGGCTCGCTCGCCCTGATCGGGACGCCCTTCTTCTCGGGCTTCTACTCGAAGGACTCGATCATCGAGGCGGTGCACGCGAGCCACTTGCCGGGTGCCGGCTTCGCCTACTTCGCAGTCTCCGCGGGCGTGTTCGTGACCGCGTTCTATTCGTTCCGGATGTACTTCCTCGTCTTCCACGGGCCGGAGCGCTTCCGCGACAAGCCGTTCCCGGCCGAGGAGCACCACGACGTCGCCGGCCACGACGATCCCAAGGGGCATGGCGCCGCCGCTCACGCGACCCATGCCGAGCCCGACCCGCACGCCGCCGACCGGCACGGGCAGGCGCCGCACGAGCCGCCTGCGGTCGTCACGCTGCCCCTGATCGCGCTGGCGATCCCGTCGGTCGTGATCGGCTTCCTGACCATCGGCCCGATGCTGTTCGGCGACTTCTTCAACGACTCGATCGCGGTCCTCGGCGAACGCCATCCGGCCATGGAGGAGCTCGCGCGCGAGTTCCGCGGCCCGGTCGCGATGGCGCTCCAGGCGCTCAACGGCCCGGTCTTCTGGCTCGCGGTCGCCGGGGTCGTCCTCGCCTGGTACTTCTACCTGCGCCGGCCCGACATCCCGCCGGCGCTCCGGCGCCGCTTCTCGTTCATCTACCGGCTGCTCGACAACAAGTACTACTTCGACTGGTTCAACGAGAACGTCCTCGCACGCGCGGCGCGGCTCGCCGGCACGGGCCTGTGGCGCGGCGGCGACGTCGGCGTGATCGACAACATCCTGATCGACGGCTCGGCACGCACGATCGGCGGCGTGGCCGCGCTCAGCCGCCGCATCCAGAGCGGCTACCTCTACTGGTACGCCCTGGTCATGATCGTCGGCGTCATCGGCCTCATGACCTGGCAGCTCTGGCCGTTCCTGGCAGCTCTCGTCGGCCGCTGACGGGCCGGCGAACACAAGAAGAACATGCCCCTTCTCAGCATCGCCATCTGGCTGCCGATCGCCTCCGGCGTTCTCCTGCTCGCGTTCGGCCGCGACGAGCGTGCCGAGGCCGTGCGCTGGACGGCGCTGATCGCGTCGCTCGCGAGCTTTATCGTCACGATCCCGCTCGTCACCGGCTTCGATCTCGGCACGGCGTCGATGCAGTTCGTCGAGAAGCACGCCTGGATCGCGCGCTTCAACGTCTGGTACACGCTCGGCGTCGACGGCCTCTCGGTCTGGTTCATCCTGCTCACCGCGTTCACGACACCGATCGTCGTCATCTCGGCGTGGAAGGTGATCGAGGAGCGCGTCAACCAGTACATGGCGGCGTTCCTGATCCTCTCGGGGCTCCTGGTCGGCGTCTTCTGCGCCCTCGACGGCCTGCTGTTCTACGTCTTCTTCGAGGCGACGCTGATCCCGATGTATCTCATCATCGGCGTCTGGGGCGGACCGCGGCGCGTCTACGCGGCGTTCAAGTTCTTCCTCTACACGCTCGCCGGCTCGCTGCTGATGCTGATCGCGCTGATCTACCTCTACTACAAGTCGGGCGGCAGCTTCGACATCCTGGTCTGGCACCGTCTGCCGCTGACGCTGCAGGCGCAGGTGCTGATCTTCTTCGCGTTCTTCTTCGCCTTTGCGGTGAAGGTGCCGATGTGGCCGGTCCACACCTGGCTTCCCGACGCGCACGTCGAGGCGCCGACCGGAGGCTCGGTCGTGCTGGCGGCGATCATGCTCAAGCTCGGCGCCTACGGGTTCCTGCGCTTCTCGCTGCCGATTGCGCCCGATGCGTCGCACTTTCTCGCACCGGTGGTGATCACGCTATCGCTGATCGCGGTGGTCTACATCGGCCTGGTCGCGCTCGTCCAGCGCGACATGAAGAAGCTCGTCGCCTACTCGTCGGTCGCCCACATGGGCTTCGTGACATTGGGCTTTTTCATGTTCAACGAGCTCGCGACTTCGGGCGCGATCGTCCAGATGATCTCGCACGGGTTCGTCTCGGGCGCGATGTTCCTGTGCATCGGCGTCCTCTACGACCGCGTCCACTCGCGCGAGATCTCGGCCTACGGCGGGGTCGTCAACACGATGCCGAAGTTCGCCGCGTTCGCGGTCCTGTTCGCGATGGCCAACTGCGGCCTGCCGGGGACCGCGGGCTTCGTCGGCGAGTGGATGGTGATCCTCGGCACGGTGAAGGTGAACTTTTGGATCGCCGCCGCCGCCGCCTCGACGCTGGTCTGGGGCGCGGCGTACACGCTCTGGATGGTCAAGCGCGTCTACTTCGGCGCGGTGGCCAACGACCACGTGCGCGCGCTCGCCGACCTCGACAAGCGCGAGTTCGCGATGCTCGCGATCATCGCCGTCGCCGTGCTCGCGATGGGCGTCTACCCGAAGCCCTTCACCGACGTGATGCATGCCTCCGTGACCGAGCTCCTGCGCCACGCGTCGGTCCCCAAGATCGCCCCTTGACGCGACCACGACGATGAACTGGCAAGCCGTCTATCCCATCCTCCCCGAGATCATCCTCTTGGTGATGGCGTGCGCCGTCGCGCTCGTCGACCTCTGGTGGCCGGGCAAGGACCGTATCGTCACCTACTGCCTCGTGCAGACGTCGCTGACGGTCGTCGCGCTCGCCCAGCTCTGGTACTTCTGGGGTGGCGCGACCTACTACGCGATGCAGCGGATGGTCGTCGCCGACCCGATGGGCCGCCTGCTCGGGCTGTTTTCGACCGTGGCGGTCATGACGACGCTCGTCTACGCGCGTCCGTATGCGGCCGAGCGCGACATGCTGCGCGGCGAGCTCTTCACGCTGTCGATGTTCTCGCTGCTCGGCATCCTGGTCATGGTCGCGGCCAACAACTTCCTGGTCGTCTATCTCGGCCTCGAGCTGATGTCGCTCTCGCTCTACGCGCTGGTCGCGATGCGGCGCGACGACACCGGCGCGACCGAGGCGGCGATGAAGTACTTCGTCCTCGGCGCGCTGGCGAGCGGCTTCCTGCTCTACGGCCTGTCGATGATGTACGGCGCGACCGGATCGCTCGAGATCAGCGAGGTCTTCAAGGCGATCGGCACCGGGCGGATCAACCGCGCGGTGCTCGTCTTCGGCACCGTCTTCGTCGTCGCCGGCCTCGGCTTCAAGCTCGGCGCGGTGCCGTTCCACATGTGGGTGCCCGACGTCTACCAGGGCGCGCCGACTTCGATGACGCTGCTCGTCGGCGGCGCGCCCAAGCTCGCCGCCTTCGCGATCACGATCCGCCTCCTCGTCGAGGGGATGATCGGCCTGGCGATCGATTGGCAGCAGATGCTGGTGATGCTCTCGCTCGCGTCGATGCTGCTCGGCAACCTCGCGGCGATCGCGCAGACGAACCTCAAGCGCATGCTCGCCTACTCGACGATCGCCCAGATCGGCTTCATGCTGCTGGGCCTGTGCCCCGGGGTCGTCAGCGGCAACACGGTCTCGGCCGGCAACGCCTACAGCTCGGCGATGTTCTACGTCGTCACCGACGTGCTGACGACGCTCGGCACCTTCGGCATGATCATGCTGCTGTCGCGCGCGGGGCACGAAGCCGAGCGGATCGACGACTTCCGCGGCCTGGCGCGGCGCAGCCCCTGGTTCGCTGGCGTCATGGCGGTGTTCATGTTTTCGCTCGCCGGGGTTCCGCCGACGGTCGGCTTCTACGCCAAGCTCGCGGTCCTGCAGGCGCTCGTCTCGACCAACGTGCCGGCGTTCATCTGGCTGGCGGTCGCCGCGGTCGTCCTTTCGCTGCTCGGCGCCTATTACTACATCCACGTCGTCAAGGTGATGTACTTCGACGATCCGGTCGATGTCCATCCGATCGAAGGCACGCGCGATGTCCGCATCCTGCTTTCGTTCAATGGCGCCGCCGTGCTGCTGCTCGGCATCCTGCCGGGCGGCCTGATGCAGCTCTGCGCGCAGGCGATCGTGCAGATGTTCGCGACCTGACGTGACGACCCCCCCGCAGCGATCGCTCGCCGAGATCCTGCACGGCGACACGTCGCACCTGCGCGAGACATGCCGCGAGCCGAGCATCGCCTGGCGCGGTGCCTTTCTCGACGTCCGCCGCGACCGCGCAGCGCTGCCCGACGGCACCGAAGCGAACCGCGAGTACATCGTCCATCCCGGCGCGGTGATGATGATTCCGCTCGTCGGCGGCGACCGCGTCATCGTCGAACGCCAGTGGCGCTACCCGATGGGTCGCGCGATGGTCGAGTTTCCCGCCGGCAAGCTCGAGCCCGGCGAGCCCGTGCTCGCGTGCGCGGTGCGCGAGCTGATCGAGGAGACCGGCTATCGCGCGGCAGAGTGGGCGCGCGCCGGCATCCTGCACAATGCGATCGGCTACTCCGACGAAGGAATCGAGATCTGGTTCGCGCGCGGCCTGACGGCAGGCGAGCGCGCGCTCGAGGCGGGCGAGTTCCTCGACGTCTTCGAGGTCGCGATCGACGAACTCGACGCCGCCGCCGGCCAGGGCGAGATCACCGACGCGAAGACGCTGATCGGCCTGCTCTGGCTCGCCAACTGGCGCACCGGCCGTTGGCCGTTGCAATGGGTCACCTCCACGAATTCGGCGCCCTGACCATAATGCAGCCATGAAAGTCTTCAACCTGCGCTGCGGCCAGCAGCATGCGTACGAAGGCTGGTTCGCTTCCGAGGCGGAGTTCGTCTCGCAGCAGGAGCGCGGCATCGTCGCCTGCCCGCTGTGCGGCGACACCGCGGCGGTTCGCATGCCGAACGCGTCGAGCCTGAAGACATCGCGCCACTCGGCGCCGGCCGAGCCGGGCAAGGCCCAGACGAACGAGGTGACGCTGCAGTCGCAGTGGTTGCGCGCGGTGCGCCAGGTGCTGAACACGACCGAGGACGTCGGCGAGCGCTTCCCGGAGGAAGCGCGCCGGATCCACTACGGCGAGGTCGAGGAGCGCGGCATCCGCGGCCGCGCGTCGCGCGAGGACGCCGAGGCGCTCCGCGCCGAAGGCATCGACGTCATGGCGCTGCCGCTGCCCGACGCCTTCAAGGGTCCGATTCAGTGACGCGTCGTCTCGCAGCCGTCGAGCACCAGGTAGCGTGAATCGGCGAAGGCGCTGAGCAGGGCGTCGCCACGGCGGTCGAAGTCGAACGCCTCGCCGGCGCCGAGGACGATGTCGCGCAGGTCGCCGTCCTGAGTGATCCAGATCGTGCCGCTCACGACCTCGAGCCGACGGCCGCGTTCGGCGTGCACGTGGCGGATCTTGCCCTTGCCGAGAACGCGCGCGCCCTGGATCAGGTCTTGGTTCATCACAGACTCCTGTAGCATGAGTGCCATGCATGTCTCCTGGCCAGTCTGGCCTAGCGCACGTCACGGCACCGAAGCGGAGCTTCCTCTTCGGCGAGCGACGTCACAAGCGTTCATTTCGAATGCGTTGCATGCGTATGGCGCATGCGAGTGCGAGGTGCGATGACGCGCGGCGCGTACGACCTGCCGCCCCTCGAGTCGCTCGTCGCGTTCGAGAGCGCGGCGCGCCACCTCAGCTTCACGCGCGCCGCCGACGAGATCGCGCTCACGCAGTCGGCCATCAGCCGCCAAATCCAGGCGCTCGAATCGCGTCTCGGCGCCACGCTGTTCCGGCGCCTCCATCGCGCGCTCGCGCTCACCGACGACGGCCGCACGCTGCAGCTCGCGGTCGTCGACGCGCTTGTCCGCCTCGACCGCGCGACGCGCGACATCCGTCGTGCCGAGCGGGTCAAGACCGTCGTCCTGACGACGACCGCCGGCTTCGCCGGCCTCTGGCTGATCCCGCGTCTGGCCGGCTTCGTCGCCGCGCATCCCGGCGTCGACGTGCGCATCTCGACCGGCAACGAAGTCGTCAACCTCGAGCGCGACGGCGTCGACGTCGCGGTCCGCTACCGGCCGGTCGACGCGGCGCTGCCCGCCGGCGCCGTGCCACTCTTCGGCGAGACCGTCTATCCGGTGTGCAGCCCGAAGCTGCGCGCGTCGAAGCACGCGCCGCTCAAGCAGCCGGCCGATCTCGCACACCACATCCTGCTGCGCATGGAATCCGGCAACAGCAGCCAGCTGATGGATTGGGACCTCTGGCTGCACGCGCTCGGCCTCGCCGACCTCAAGCCCGCGGGGATGCTGCACTTCTCGTCGTACGACCAGCTGATCTCGGCAGCGATCGCCGGGCAGGGCATCGCCCTCGGCCGCATGCCGCTGATCGAGCGCGTGCTCGCGGAGAAAAAGCTCGTCGCGCCGTTCAGCAGGACCGTGGCGTCGCCGCGCAGCTACTGCGTGATCGTCTCGACCGCCTCCTCGGGCAAGCCCGAGGTGCGGGCCTTCGTCGACTGGCTCGCCGCTACCGCGGCGCCGTCGGCGCCAGGACGCGCCCCGGGTTCAGCACGCCGGCCGGGTCGAGCGCGCTCTTGATCGCGCGCATCATGTCGAGCGCGACCGGCGACTTGCGCGCCGCGAGCTCCTCGCGCTTGAGCGCGCCGATGCCGTGCTCGGCCGAGATCGATCCGCCGCGCGCGACCACCGCGTCGTAGACGATCGCGTTGATCTGCTTCTCGAAGCGCTCGACGAACGCCGCCGAGGCATCGCCCGACGGGCCCTGCACGTTGTAGTGGAGGTTGCCGTCGCCGAGGTGGCCGAAGTCGACCAGGCGGACTCCGGGAAACGCAGCGACGAGCGCGGCATCGGTCGCCGCCACGAACTCGTCGATCGCCGACACCGGCAACGCGATGTCGTGCTTGACGTTCGCGCCTTCCTTGCTCTGGGCGAGGGGGATCGACTCGCGCACGTGCCACATCGCGTTGGCCTGCTCGATCGTGCTCGCGAAGGCGGCGTCGTCGACCAGGCCGCGCTCCATCGCGCGGCCGAGCAGCGACTCGAGCAGGGCGGTCGCGTGCGCCTGGTCCTCGGTGTCGGAATGCTCGATCAGCACGGTCCATGGCGCGGCGGCGAGCGGAACGCGAAGCTGCGGAAAATGGCTGCGCACGAGGTCGAGCGAAAGCCGGTTCATCACCTCGAAGCCGGTGAGTCCGGGGCCGAGGCGCTCGTGCGCGAGCGCGAGCAGCGCGACCGCGGTGGCCATCGTCGGCAACGTCGCCAGCGCCGTCGTCACCGCGGCTGGCCGCGGGTGCAGCTTCAGCGTCGCGGCGGTGATGATGGCGAGCGTTCCCTCGCTGCCGATCAGGAGGTTGCGCAGGTCGTAGCCGGTGTTGTCCTTGCGCAGCGCGGACAGGCCCTCCCAGACGCGCCCTTCGGCGGTGACGGCCTCGATGCCGAGGCAGAGCTCGCGCGCGTTGCCGTAGCGGACGACCTGCGTGCCGCCGGCGTTCGTCGCCAGGTTGCCGCCGATCGTGCAGCTCCCCTCGGCGGCGAGGCTGAGCGCGAACAGGAGCTCGTTCGCCGCCGCCGCTTCCTGGACGCGCTGCAGCACGCAGCCGGCTTCGGCGACGAGCGTCAGGTTGGCGCTGTCGACGCCGCGGATGCGGTTCATGCGCGCGGTCGAGAGGACGACCTGCGTCCCGCTCGGATCCGGAACCGAAGCGCCGACGAGGCCGGTGTTGCCGCCCTGCGTGACGATCGAAGCGCCGTGCGCACGACATGCGGCGACGACCGCGGCGACTTCGGCGGTCGTCCCCGGGCGGACGACCGCGCGCGCGCGCCCCTGGAAGCGGCCCCGCCAATCGATCTCGTACGGTGCGCGATCCGCGCCGGCGAGCACCTGCGCTGCGCCGACCGCGGCGCGCAGATCGTCGAGCAGGCTCACTGCCGGGCTCCGGCGCAGCGCGCCGATCGCGTCGACGTCAGCGCCGCGACGCGCCGGCTCATGGCGTCGCCCGCGCGGCGTTGCGGGCCGCTGCGCCCGCGCGCAGGCGCGAGCGCACCTGCACGCAGCACGCTGCGAAGAGGACGAGCGAAAGCACGACCTCGAGCAGTGCGAGCGTCGCCGTTGCGCCGCGCTCCGTCGTCGCGCGCACTGCGCCTTCGGCGACGTACAGCCAGACCGCGAGGCTCAGCCATCGATAGGTGTACAGGCGCATCCGCAGCAGGCCCGGCAGCGCCAGCGCGAGCGGCAGCACCTTGAGCGCGAGCGTGCCGCGGCCGGTCGGCGCGAGCCAGAGCTCCCAGGCGAGGCCGAGCACGATCAGCGCGAGCGCGGCAGCGACCGCCGACGTGCGCGACCAGCGCACGTTGGCGGTCGGAACGGTGATGTCGTCCATCGCTGCTTATGATGCCAGCAATGCATCGCGCGCCTGGCCCCGTGACACAGACGCCCGCAGCAGAGCAATGGGTGAGCGCCGTCGAGGCCTGGCCTTGGCTCTCGACCGCGAAGACGCTGGTCCGCCGCTTCCGCAAGGACCGCCTCGCGCTCACCGCAGGCGGTCTGACCTTCACGACCGTCATCTCGCTGGTCCCGCTGATCACGGTGATGCTGGCGCTGTTCTCGGCGTTCCCCATCTTCGCCAAGGTGCAGGCGTCGCTGCAGTCCTATTTTCTGCAGGCGCTCGTTCCCGACGTCATCGCCAAGCCGGTGATGGGAGCGATCACCCAGTTCTCGATGCGCGCCAGCCGCCTCGGCACGGTCGGGCTGATCGCGCTCGTCGTCAGCGCGCTGGCGATGATGCGGACGATCGACAGTGCACTGAACGCGATCTGGCATGTGCGCAGGAAGCGCCGCATCGGCCAGCGCATCCTGCTCTACTGGTCCGCGGTGACCCTCGGGCCGCTGATCTTTGCGGTCAGCGTGAGCGCGAGCTCGTATGCTGCGAGCGCGTCGCGAGGCCTCCTCGGCGACATGCCGCGCGGCCTCGGCTTCGCGATCGGGACCTTCGATTTCGTGCTCGATGCGCTGGCCGTCGCGGCGCTCTTCCGCTATGTCCCCAACACGTTCGTGCGCTGGCGCCACGCGCTCATCGGCGGAGTGTTCGTCGCCACCTGCATCGGGCTCGGCAAGCGCGCGCTGACGGCGTACTTCGGCGCGGTGCCGACCTACGCGCTCGTCTACGGGGCATTCGCGACCTTGCCGATCTTCCTCGTCTGGATCTATCTCGCGTGGGTGATCGTCCTCGCCGGTGCCGTGATCGCCGCGTACGCGCCCCTGCTCGGCAAGCGTCTCGCCCGCTGGCCCGAGGTGCCCGGGTCGGACTTCCATCTCGCGCTCGTCATCCTGGGCGAGCTCGCGGCCGCGCGCCGCGACGGCCGGCGCGGCCTCGAGGATCTCGCGATCGCCGATGCGATCGGCATCGATCCGCTGCAGGTCGACCGCGTCCTCGACGCGCTGGTCGAGATCGACTGGGTCGGCCGCCTGGCAGAGCCCGACGGGGCGCGCCACGTGCTCCTGTGCGATCCGGCGACGACGCGCGCGGCGCCTCTGATCGCCAAGCTCCTGCTCGAGCCCGCGCCCGACCTCGCGCCGACCTGGAAGCGCGCCGGGTTCGATGCGATGCGGCTCGAGGAGATGCTGCGACCTGCGGCGCCCAGACCCTAGACTCGCCACAACACGATTCGGAGGAGACATGGACCGTCGTCTTGCTGCCGCTGTCCTGCTCGTGCTCGCAACGCTCGCCGGCTGCGCGGCGCCGCCCGCGCCGCCTGCCAAGCGCTCGCTGATGATCGTCGGCAACGACGAAAAGGTCTCCTGGAACGACACCGGCGCGCTCGTCCTCGCGCCGCAAGGCCGCGACACGGTGTCGGTGGTCGACATCGGCAGCGATCCGCTCGCGCCGCGCACGCTGGTCAACCTGCCGCTCGTCAACAGCGTCTTCGGGCCGCCGGTCAACCTCGCGATCACGCCCGACGAGGGCCTCGCGCTGGTCGCCAACTCCGTGAACATCGTCGACGAGGCCGGCACGCTCAAGCAGGTACCGGACAACCGGCTCTGGGTGATCGACCGGCGGCCAATCCGCCGCAGCTGATCGACACCGTGACGGTCGGCAGGCAACCTTCGGGCCTCTCGATCAACCGCGCCGGCAACCTGGCGCTCGTCGCCAACCGCGCCGACAACTCGATCAGCGTGCTGCGCATCAGCGGCAAGAAGGTCGAGCTGATCGACACCGTCCCCATGGGCGAGCAGGTCTCCCACGTCGCCTTCACTCCCGACGGCAAGCGCGCGCTCGCGGCCAAGTTCCCGGGCCACAAGATCGCGCTGCTCGACGTCGCCGGCGAGAAGGTGACCTACGGCAAGTACGACATGGTCGTCGGCCCGTGGCCCTACAACGTCGAGGTCACCCCCGACGGCAGGATCGCGCTCAGCGCCGACAACGGCAACGCGGGCGCGGCCGACGGCCAGGTCGACACGGTGAGCGTGATCGACCTCGAGCTCTCGCCGCCGCGCGTGATCGACAAGGTCGTGGTCGGCGACGGCCCCGAGGGCCTGGCGATCAGCCCGACCGGGACGATGGCGGTCGCGCTTCTGCTGCGCGGCAGCAACGCGGCCAAGAGCGCGTTCTTCTACAACAAGAACGGCAGCGTCGTCGCGCTGCGGATCGACGGCAAGAAGGTGACGAAGACGAACGAGGTCGAGGTCGGGGGGCTCCCCGAAGGTGTCGCCTTCAGCGACGACGGGCGCTATCTCTACGTCGGCAACTTCATCGACAAGGACGTGTCGATCCTGCGCGTCGATGGCGACCGGCTGGTCGACACGGGCAAGCGCTTCGTGCTGCCCGGCCATCCGGCGTCGCTGCGCGCACGGACTCGCTAGCGCCCTGCGCGTGCGCTCAGCGCCGCCGCGAACGGCCGGCGCGCCCGGCCGATCGGGTCCGGAAGGTGATCGAGTAGCGCAGCGCCGGCGTCGGCGCGACGCTGTGCTGCCAGCCCCAGCGCGCCTCGGCGCGCAGCACGTACGCCGAGCGCGGCGCGAGCTCGAGCGAGAGCACGTCGGCCTTCTTCGGCTGCAGCGGCGGATAGCGGCGAAAGCGCATCCGCGCGGTGCCGGCGAGCGAGATGCCGACGACCGTCTCGAAGTCCGGGACGTCGCGATGCCAGCCGAGCGGAACGCCCGGCCTGTACTCGGCGACGAGCGCATTGGCGAGCGCTTCGGGCGCTGCGCCGATCCACGCCGCTGCCCTCGCGCGCAGCGGCTCGAGCGCGGTCGGCAGCGGCGGCGCCGGCAGCACGCGCTGGTGGTCGAAGTCGTAGTCGGTGCCGAAGTGGACGACGCGCCGGCGCGCGGTGTAGCCTCGGTAGCGCGCTTCCTCGAGCGGCAGCGTCGCGATCAGGGCGAGCAGCCCCGCCTCCTCGGCCGCATCGATGAAGTCGGTGCGGTAGTCCCAGCCGGGCGGCAGCCTCGGCCTCTCGGTCCCTGCTGATTCGCCGAAGAGCGCGAGCTGCTCGACGCCGGCGTTCATCGGCCGGGCTTCCATCGTTCGATTGTGCCGGCGCGGTCTTGTCGCCGTGGCGACCAGGCCCATCGCGAGGCACGCGGCATCATGGCGCCGCGCAGGAGGATCGGAAAAGATGCACCCGCTCGACGAGGCGACGATGCTCGGCGGCGCTCCCGCCGACCCGGTCCGGCGCGGGCGGACGAGCGACGCCTACTGGACCTTCATCGGCCCGTTCGGCGGCACCTCGGCGGCGACCGCGCTGCGCGCCGTGCTCGAGCATCCCGCGCGCGAAGGCGACCCGCTCGGCGTGACCGTCAACTTCTGCGCGCCGATCGAGCGCGGCGAGTTCGCGGTCCACGTGCGGCGTACGCGCGCCAACCGCTCGAGCCAGCACTGGCTGGTCGAGTTCCGCCAGGGCGAAAGCCCGGAGGCGGTGCTCACCGCGAGCATCGTCACCGCGGCGCGGCGCGCGAGCTGGAGCCACCAGCCGGCGAGCGCGCCGCCGCTCGCGCCGTTCGATGCCTTGCCGGCGTTCGACAACCGCAAGTCGCTCCCCTGGGTCGCGCAGTACGGTTTCCGTTTCGCCGAGGGCGTCCCGCAGCTGAGCGAGACGATCCACGACCCGCCGCGGCCGGCGCGCGCGCTGCTCTGGCTCCAGGATGTGGCGCCGCGCGCGCTCGACTTCGTCTCGCTGCTGGCGATGAGCGATGCGTTCTTCGGCCGCCTGTTCCAGGTGATCGGCCGGATCCCGCCGTTCGGCACCGTGTCGATGACGACCTTTCCATGCCGCCGCCGACGAGCTCGCTCTTCACGGCGAGGCTCCGCTCGCGGCACTCGCCGACGCGCACGTGTTCCATCGGAGCTTTTGCGACCAGAGCGCCGAGCTCTACGGCGCCGGCGGGCAACTCTTCGCGACCTCGACCCAGATCGCGTACTTCCGCGTCTAGCGCGCGACTCGACTCGCGTCGCTCGCTGCGCCGGGGCTGCACTATCCTGTGGCCATGGACCGCATCCCACCCCAGCCACTCGACGACGCGACGCGTCGCGCGCTCGCCGGCGTCACGACCGCGACGCTCACCACCGTTCTCCTGAAGAAGGGGCTTCGCAACGTCTGGATCCGCGGCGCGCGGCCGCTCGCCGAGCGGCTGCCCGAGCGTCGCGTCGGCCGCGCGTTCACGCTGCGCTTCGTGCCCGCGCGCGAGGACCTCGCGACGCCGGCGTCGTGGGCGTCGCCGGTTTCGACGCGCGCCGCGATCGAAGCGATGCCGGCAGGGGCGATCGCCGTCGTCGACGCGATGGGGACCAGCTCGGCCGGGATCTTCGGCGACATCCTCTGTGCGCGGATGATGAAGCGCGGCGTCGCCGCGCTCGTCACCGACGGCGTCGTGCGCGACCTCGGCGGCGTGCTCGCGACGTCGCTAGCGGTCTGGTGCCAGGGCGCGGCGGCGCCGGCATCGGTCAATGGCCTCACCTTCGTCGGCTGGC
Organism: Caldimonas sp.; assembly: GCA_036503045.1. GTDB lineage: Bacteria > Pseudomonadota > Gammaproteobacteria > Burkholderiales > Burkholderiaceae_C > Schlegelella_A. The sequence continues at coordinate 15,850 of DASXXO010000375.1, forward strand.
AGGAGCCGATCGGCTGCGGCGGTGTTGCCGTGATGCCGAACGACGTGG
>DASXXO010000376.1:0-4536 GCA_036503045.1 Caldimonas sp.
GCGCTAGACTGGCCCGGCGGCGTTACCCCCACGCCTTGCGTCCCCCGTCATGCCGACCTCTCAAGCTGATCTTCTCCAAGCCCTGCAAGCCGTCGTCGACCCCGAGACCGGCCGCGACTTCGTCACCACGCGCCAGCTCAAGAACCTGCGCGTCGAAGGCGGCGACGTCGCCTTCGACGTCGAGCTCGGCTACCCGGCGCGCTCGCAGATCGATGCGATCCGCAAATCCCTGATCGCCGCCACGCGCGGCGTGCCCGGCGTCGCCAACGTCAGCGTCAACGTCGTCTCGAAGATCATCGCGCACGCGGTGCAGCGCGGCGTGCAGCTGATGCCGAACGTCAAGAACATCGTCGCCGTCGCGTCCGGCAAGGGCGGCGTCGGCAAGAGCACGACCGCGGTCAACCTCGCGCTCGCGCTCGCCGCCGAGGGCGCCATGGTCGGCATCCTCGACGCCGACATCTACGGTCCGTCGCAGCCGACGATGCTCGGCATCACAGGCAAGCCGGAGACGAAGGACGGCAAGACGATGGAGCCGATGGAGAACTACGGCGTCCAGGTGATGTCGATCGGCTTCCTGGTCGAGCAGGACAACCCGATGATCTGGCGCGGCCCGATGGTCACGCAGGCGCTCGAGCAGCTGCTGCGCCAGACCAACTGGTCCGACCTCGACTACCTGATCGTCGACCTGCCGCCCGGCACCGGCGACATCCAGCTGACGCTTTCGCAGCGCGTGCCGCTGACCGGCGCGGTGATCGTGACGACGCCGCAGGACATCGCCCTGCTGGACGCCAAGAAGGGCATCAAGATGTTCGAGAAGGTCGGCGTGCCGATCCTCGGCGTGGTGGAGAACATGGCGGTGCACGTGTGCTCGAACTGCGGCCACGTCGAGCACATCTTCGGCGAGGAGGGCGGCAAGCGCCTCGCGGCCGAGTACAAGATCGACTACCTCGGTGCGCTGCCGCTCGACCTCTCGATCCGCGTCCAGGCCGACAGCGGCCGTCCGTCGGTGGTGAGCGATCCCGACGGCGAGATTGCCGCCATCTACAAGGGCGTCGCGCGCCGTGTCGCGGTGAAGGTCGCCGAGCGGGCGAAGGACTTCTCGTCGAAGTTCCCCACCATCAGCGTTTCGAAGGACACCTGAGGCCGGCGACGCGCGCTCCGGAAGTGTCGAGCGCCTAGACTGCAGCGATGGACGAGCAAGGCACGCACTCCGCCGCGACGGCGCGACCGGCGATCCGGGTCGCCGTCGTGATGGAACGCGAGCGCGCGCCCAACCGCTTCGAGGACTGGCGCTTCCGCATCGCCGAGGTCGTCGCGCACGAGGACACTTTCGGCAGCGAGCCGCGCGTGCTGCGCGACGACGGTCGCGTGCAGCGGACGCTCCATCCCGGCTTCACGCTCGAGCTCTTTCGCGACCAGGCCGAGGGCTACTACCTCAACCTGAGCACGGGCGCGCCGGTCTGGTTCGTCGTCTGGCGCATCGACGACGAGGACCCGTCGCGCGCCTGGCCCGAGACCGTCAGCGTGTCGTACGACGAAGCCGGCCGCTGGCTCGACGCGCAGGAGCGCGTCGACAACGTCCCTCTCGACGCCGACGTCGCAGTCTGGCTGCAGGCCTACGTCGACGCCAACTACCGCCCCGAGCCGAAGCAGCGGCGCCGGCCGCAGTCGTTCGTTTCTCCCGGAGAGAGGCGATGAGCGCCGCGCCGCGCGAGGACGAAGGCTTTTTGCAGCGCTGGTCGCGCCGCAAGGCCGGGATCGCGACGACCGCGGACGAAGCTCCGCCGGCCGTTCCCGAAGGGGCAGCGACGAGCGTTTCGCCGACCGCGGTCGAGCCCTCCCCGGCAGCCGTCGCGGAACCCGCGGTCGCGACGGCAGTCGACCCCGCGGCGTCGCCGCCCGAACCGCTGCCGACCCTCGCCGACGTCGCCGCGCTGTCTCCGGGGGCGGACGTCGCGCGCTTCATGCGGCCCGGCGTCGATGGCACAGTGCGCAACGCGGCGCTGAAGAAGCTGTTCAGCGATCCGCGCTTCAACGTCATGGACGGTCTCGACACCTACATCGACGACTACGGCAAGCCCGATCCGCTGCCCCTCGCGATGCTGCGCCGGATGCAGCAGTCGGCGACGCTCGGGCTGTTCGAGAGCGATGGCGCGGCCGCGCCGGATTCCACTGCAATCGAGGGCAACGCTCGTCCGGATGGTGCTGTCGCCGAGGCGGTGGCACAGTCGATTCCTGTCTTTCCCCCGTCCGTCGAGACCGAAACCCGTGCCGAAGACGACCCTGATCTGCGACTGCAACCGGACGATGCCGATCGACGGCCCGGCGCTGGCGCGGATCCTCAACGCTGACGGCGCCGGCGCCGAAACGGTCCATTCGCTGCTCTGTCGGCGCGAGGCAGGCGCGTTCCAGCGCGCCGCGCGCTCGAACGACGACCTGCTCGTCGCTTGCACGCAGGAGGCCCGCCTCTTCCTCGAGCTCGCGCAGGCGACCGAGGGTGCGCCGTCCGTGAGCGAGCGGCCAATACGGTTCGTCAACATCCGCGAGACCGGCGGCTGGTCGAAGGACTCGGCCGCCGCGTTGCCGAAGATGGCGGCGCTGATCGCCGCCGCGCAGCTGCCTGCGCCAATGCCGGTGCCGACGGTGTCCTACGCGTCGGCGGGCCGGGTGCTGGTGATCGGCAGGGCGGACCGCGCCGCACGCGCTGCGGCGCTCCTCGAAGACCGGCTCGACGTGAGCCTTCTCCTCACGACGCCGGGGGGCACGCTGCCGCAAACGCGGATGATGGCCGTGCACACCGGCCGGCCGACCCGCATCGCCGGCTGGCTCGGCGCGTTCGAGGTCGCGTGGACGAGCGCCAATCCAATCGACGCCGACCTCTGCACGCGCTGCAACGCGTGCATCGAAGTCTGCCCCGAGCAGGCGATCGACTTCAGCTACCAGATCGACCTCGCCAAGTGCACCGGCCATCGCGACTGCGTGCGCGCGTGCGGCGCCGCCGGCGCGATCGACTTCGAGCGCGCCGCCGGCGAGGAGAGCGAACGCTTCGACCTCGTCCTCGACCTGCAGGAAGAGGCGCAGATCGTCCTGCACCAGCCGCCGCAGGGCTACTTCCACGCCGCCGACGACCAGGAGCTCGTCGCCGTCGTGCTGCGCCTGCGCGAGAGCATCGGCGAGTTCGAGAAGCCGAAGTTCTTCGACTACCGGCAAAAGATCTGCGCGCACACGCGCAACGGCCAGATCGGCTGCACCGCGTGCATCGACGTCTGCTCGGCGGCGGCGATCAGGAGCGACGCCGTGACCAAGGGGCGGACCACGAGCGGCGGCATCGTCGTCGAGCCGCACCTGTGCGTCGGCTGCGGCGCGTGCACGACGGTCTGCCCGAGCGGCGCGCTCGGCTACGCGGCGCCGCGCGCGAACGAGATGGGCACGCGCATTCGCACCATGCTCCAGACCTATGCGCGCGCCGGCGGCAAGGACGCCGCACTTCTGGTGCACAGCCAGGACGCGGGCGCCGCGGTCGTCGAAGCGCTCGGCCGTGCGGCGCGCATCGACCGCACGCTGCACGGCGTTCCCGCGCGCGTGCTCCCGCTCGAGGTCTGGCATACGGCGTCGGTCGGCATCGATCTCTGGCTGGCGGCGATCGCCTACGGCGCGTCGCAGGTGTGGGTGCTCGTCACCCACGAGGAGGCGCCCGCGTACCGCGAGGCCATCGATGCGCAGATGCGCGTCGCTGAGGCGATCCTGAACGGACTCGGCTTCGCCGGCGAGCACTTCCGCATCGTCGGCGGCGGCGAGGCGTCGCGCCTGCAGCCGCGCGAGGCGCCTGCAGGCCCCGCGACCGCGCGCGCCGAAGCGGGCCGCGCCGATCCCGCGCTGCAGCGCCTCGACGCTGCGCTGCGCCGCCCGGCGGCGGCGACCGTGCGCCGCGCCGCGAGCTTCGCCGTGCAGCCCGACAAGCGGACAACGCTCGACCTCGCGCTCGACCATCTGCTGCGCGAGGCGCCGACGCCGGTCGACGCGATCGCGCTGCCGGCGCCGGCGGCGGCCCCGAGCCCGTTCGGCGCGGTCGAGGTCGACCGCGTGGCCTGCACGCTCTGCCTCGCCTGCGTCGGCGCGTGCCCGGAAGGAGCGCTGCTCGACAACGCCGACTCGCCGCGCCTCAGCTTCATCGAGAGGAATTGCGTGCAGTGCGGCCTGTGCGCGACCACCTGCCCTGAAGACGCGATCACGCTCGTGCCGCGCCTGCTGCTCGCCGACGCCGGCAAGGCGCGGCGCCAGCCGCGCGTCCTCAACGAAGCCGAGCCGTTTCGCTGCATCCGCTGCGCCAAGCCGTTCGGCACGCTGCGCGCGATCGAGGCGATGGTCACGCGCCTCTCCGGCCACGCGATGTTCCAGGGCCGCGCTGCCGAGCGGCTGCAGATGTGCGGCGACTGCCGGGTCATCGACCTGCACAGCGACCCCGGCGAAGTGCGGATCACCGAGCTATGAGCACGCCGCAGTCGATTGCCTTCGCGAGCGCGGACGACGCCGAGG
>DASXXO010000377.1:0-4525 GCA_036503045.1 Caldimonas sp.
CAGTCGTCGCCGCGGTCGGTCTGCTCTTCATGCGCCTGCCGACGTCGTTCCTGCCCAACGAGGACCAGGGCTACTTCTTCGTCCAGGTGCAGACGCCGCCGGGCGCGACGCAGGAGCGGACCGGCGTCGCCCTGCACGACGTCGTCGACTACCTGAGCAAGCAGGAATCGACGGGAGTCGAGGCGACGTTCGCGGTCAACGGCTACAACAACGCCGGCCGCGGCCAGAACCAGGGCCAGGTGTTCGTCCGCCTGAAGGACTGGAGCCAGCGAACCGCGGCCGATCAGTCGGTCGACGCGATCATGGCGCGGACCGGCCACCACTTCGCAGCGTACAAGGACGCGTCGATCACGGCGATCAACCCGCCGCCCATCCGGGGCCTCGGCTCGTCGGCCGGCTTCGACTTCGAGCTCGAGGACCGTGCCGGCCTCGGCCACGACGCGCTGATGAAGGCGAGGAACCAATTGCTCACGCTGGCCGCGAACGACCCGCACATGGCCGAGGTGCGCGCCAACGGCCTCGACGACACGCCGACGTTCCAGGTCGACGTCGACCGCGAGAAGGCGAGCGTCCTCGGCGTCAGCCTGACCGACGTCGACCAGACCTTCTCGATCTCGTGGGGCTCGCGCTTCGTCAACAACTTCCTCGACACCGACAACCGGATCAAGAAGGTCTACGTCCAGGCCGACGCGCCGTTTCGGATGAACCCCGAGGACCTCGGCCTGCTCTACGTGCGCAACGCGCAGGGGACGATGGTGCCGTTCTCGTCGTTCGCGACCGGCAAGTGGACCTACGGGCCGCCCAAGCTCGAGCGCTACAACGGCATCGCGGCGATGGAGATCATCGGCCAGGCCGCGCCCGGCAACAGCACCGGCCAGGCGATGCTCGCGATGGAGTCGCTCGCCAAGCAGCTGCCCCCGGGCATCGGCTTCGAGTGGACCGGCATCTCGTTGCAGCAGCAGCAGGCCGGCTCGCAGGCGATGCTCTTCTACGGCCTGTCGGTGCTGGTCGTCTTTCTCAGCCTCGCCGCGCTGTACGAGAGCGGCTCGATCCCGATCTCGGTGATCCTCGTTGTGCCGATCGGTGTGCTGGGCGCGCTCGCCGCGGCAACGCTCTTCGGCATGTCGAACGGCGTGTACTTCCAGGTCGCGCTGCTGACGACGATCGGCCTGGCGGCCAAGAACGCGATCCTGATCGTCGAGTTCGCGCGCGAGCTGCACCGGGACGGGCAGAGCGCGCTCGCTGCGGCGACGCACGCCGCAGCGATGCGCCTGAGGCCGATCGTGATGACGTCGATGGCGTTCGTCCTCGGCGTGCTGCCGCTGGCGATCGCGCACGGCGCCGGGTCGGCGAGCCAGAACGCGATCGGCGTCGCCGTCATCGGCGGCATGCTGACCGCGACCTTCCTCGCGCCGTTCCTGGTGCCGATGTTCTTCTACGTGGTCGTCGGCAAGCTGTTCAAGGGCAAGACGCCGGCAGCGTTCGATCCCGCAACTCCTGCGCTCGAAGCGCCGATCGGAGCCAATCCATGAGCCCGCACCTCGATCCGATCCGGCGGCGCGGCCTAGCATGCCAGCGCATCGTCGCGCTGGCCGCGGCGGCCCTGATGACCGGCTGCGCGCTGCAGCCCGTGTACCGCCGCCCGGACGCGCCCGTCGCGTCGACCTTCCCGGTCGGCCCCGCGTACGCGACGAGCGGCGCCGGTGCGTCGACCCTGCCGCCTGCCGTCGAGATCGGCTGGCGCGACTTCTTCACCGATCCGCGCTTGCGGCGGCTGATCGAGATTGCGCTTGCCAACAACCGCGACCTGCGCATCGCTGCGCTCAACGTCGAGCAGGTGCAGGCGCAGTACCGGATCCAGCGCTCGGCGCTGTTCCCGCAGGTCGGCGCGTTTGCCGACGCGTCGGCCTCGCGCGGTCCCGGCGCGGGTTCTGGCACGAAATCGAACGCCGTGTCGCATGCGTACTCGGTCGGCGCCGACGCGTCGTGGGAGCTCGACTTCTTTGGCCGGCTGCAGAGCCTCAATGACGAGGCGCTCCAGCAGTACCTGGCGAGCGCCGAGGCGCGCAAGGCGTTCGAGATCCTGCTCGTCTCGCAGGTCGCCGACCAGTACCTGACGACGCTCGCCTACGACGAGCTCCTTGCCGTCACCGCGCACACGCTCGAGACCGCGCAAGCCTCGTACCGGCTGACCGCCCTGCAGCTGCAGAACGGGGTCGGCACCGAGCTCGCGCTGCGGCAGGCGCAGACCGTCGTCGAGCAGGCGACGGCGAACCACGCGGCGCAAGTACGCGGCCGCGCCCAGGCCGAGAACGCGCTCGTGCTGCTGCTCGGCGAGCCGATGCCGGCCGACCTGCCGCCCGCGGTGCCGCTCAGCGCGCAGACGATCGTCGCCGACATTCCGGCGGGCCTGCCGTCCGACCTGCTGACGCGCCGCCCCGACGTCATGCAGGCCGAGGCGACGCTGCGCGCCGCCAACGCCAACATCGGCGCCGCGCGCGCCGCGTTCTTTCCGAGCATCAGCCTCACGGGCAACCTCGGCACCGCCAGCGCTGCGCTCAGCGGTCTGTTCGGCGCCGGCTCGCTGGCGTGGAGCTTCCTGCCGTCGATCACGATGCCGATCTTCCAGGCCGGAAGGCTCCAAGCCGAGCTCGACGTCGCAAAGGTCCAGAAGAACATCAACGTGGCGCAGTACGAGAAGGCGATCCAGGTCGCGTTCCGGGAAGTCGCCGACGGCCTGGCGGCGCGCGGGACCTATGGCGACGAGCTTGCGGCACAGCAGCTCGAAGCGGAGGCGCAGCAGCGCTCGCTCGATCTCTCGCAGATGCAGTTCAACAACGGCGTCGTCAGCTATCTCGCCGTCCTCACGGCGCAGACGGGCCTGTACAGCGCCGAGCTGAACCTGGTCTCGACGAACCTGGCGCGGCTCACCAACCTCGTCGACCTCTACCGCACGCTCGGCGGCGGCTGGATCGAGCACACCGGCGACACCCCGCGCCTCGCCGGCGCAAGCGACGGCGCAACCATGGATCATCGGCTTCCATCGAAAGGAACAACATGACAAGCTGGACATCGGTCGGGCCCTCGGTGCTCGCCTCGTTCCTCGCTTCGCTCGTCGAATTCGTGGAGGCGCTCACCATCGTGCTCGCGGTGGGCATCGTCCGCGGCTGGCGCTCCGCGCTCTTCGGAGCGGCGGCCGGGGTCGTGGTGCTTGCGGCGCTGGTGCTCGCGCTGGGCACGTCGCTCGCGGCGCTGCCGCTGCCGATCCTCCAGCTCGTGATCGGCGCGCTGCTGCTGATGTTCGGCTTGCGCTGGCTGAGGAAGGCAGTGCTGCGCCAGGCCGGCGTGCTGCCGCTGCACGACGAAGCCGAGGCGTTCGCGAAGGAGAGCGAGCGACTGCGCCGCACGGCTGGCGGCCCGTCGGGTGCGCTCGACAAGATGGCAGTCGCGACCACCTTCAAGGCCGTCATGCTGGAAGGCATCGAGGTCGTCTTCATCGTCATCGCGCTCGGCTCCGGCGGTCGCCTGCTCGTGCCCGCAGCCGTCGGCGCGGCGCTGGCGCTCGCCGTCGTCCTGGTGCTCGGTGTCTGGCTGCACCGGCCGCTCGCCCGCGTGCCCGAGAACGCGCTCAAGTTCGGCGTCGGCATCATGCTGGCCGCATTCGGAACGTTCTGGGTCGGCGAAGGCATCGGCCTGCACTGGCCGGGCGAGGATCTCGCCATCGTCGTCCTGATGGCGGCATTCCTGCTGCTGGCGCTGGCGTTGGTCAGGACCAGCCGGCGCGCGCATCGCGACGGTTCGACGAAGTCTGAAGCGCGCGCGGCGAACGCATCGTCCGCGGCGGCGGCCCCGGCGCGCGTCGCGGGGCCGATCCGGAGCGCCGTGACGGAGCTCTGGGGGCTCTTCGTCGACGACGGCTGGCTTGCCGGTGGCGTCCTCGCGTGGTTGCTCGCCGCATGGGTCTTCCAGGCGCGCCATCCGGTCCTAGACGCCGGCGCCTGCGTGCTCTTCGCGGCCGGCGTACTCTCGCTGCTGTCCCTCAGCGTGGTGCAGCGCGCCCGCCGATCGGCCGCGGCGTACTAAGCGTCTGCCAATGATTGGCGCCTAGGACGCCGCGTTCGCAACGTCGCGCGCGCACCAACGATGAATCTCCGATAAAAAGCTTCGCAATTGCAGCCGCTGCCGCGCTACCGCGCCGGCGGTTGCCGGTATTCGAATCGCAGCCCCAGATGCGGGCCGGACCGCTTGCCGAGCCGGATTGCGCCCCGCCTGGGCGGTGACGCGTCGGCACTGGTTCCAAGGCCCACATGGGAGTCGCGCCGCGACCTCTCGCGCGACCATTACAGGCGCATGACGGCGCGCCGCATCCGCGCGGTCCCCAGGGAGCCACATGGCAGAAGCCATCCCTTCCGCGACCGCAAGAGCGACTCCTTGCTCACGCCGCAGAACGCGGTCATCGCGCTGATCGACTACCAGCCGAGCAATACGCAGGTGTAGCTTCCGTGGGGCACGCCCTCGTAGTGGC
>DASXXO010000378.1:0-1904 GCA_036503045.1 Caldimonas sp.
CGCGCCCGATCACCGGCGCGCCTTCTTCACCAGCTTCACGCTGTCGGGGACGCAGATGGGGTTCATCCTGGCGACGATCGTCTTCCTGCCGATCTCGACACTCAGCGAGCAGGACCTGCTGTCTTGGGGCTGGCGCGTGCCGTTCTTCCTCAGCGCGATCGTCGTCGCGGTCGGCTTCTGGGTGCGCCGCACGCTGCCGGAGACGCCTGCCTTCACCGAGGAAGTCGCGCACCACGAGGCGCCCAAGCTGCCGCTTGCCGAGCTGTTCCAGAAGCACACGCCCGATGTGCTGCGCGTCGTCTTCGCCGCCCTCGTCTCGGTAGTGAGCACCATCTTCGGCGTGTTCGTCCTCTCGTACGCCGTCAACACGATGCACCTACCGCGCACGCAGATGCTGCTGCTGCTCGTCTGCACCAACATCGTCGCGCTCGCCGCGATCCCGCTCTGGGCGATGCTCTCCGACCGGATCGGCCGCCGCCCGGTATTCCTGATCGGAGCGATCGGCAGCGCGATCTTCATCTGGCCGACGCTGTGGGCGATCGCGCAAGCCGACCTGCTGCTGATCTTCGTCTGCGGCCTGCTTCTGTCGGGCGTGATCTACAGCGCCGCCAACGGCATCTGGCCGTCGCTCTACGGCGAGATGTTCGACACCCGGGTGCGCCTTTCCGGAATGGCGATCGGCACCCAGATCGGCTTCGCCCTCGGCGGCTTCGCACCGACGATCAGCGCGGCGATCCTCGGCCCGGGGCCGGACGGCTGGATGCCGGTCGCGGCGCTCGTCAGCGGCGCTTGCATCATCGCTGCGATCTCGGTGCTTTCGGCGCGAGAGACCTACAACGTGCCGATGCATCGGCTCGGCAAGCTGAGGCTGGCGTGAGCGCCATCGACGCTTCGCCCGCGGGCTCGGCCCTGCTCGCCGATGAAGTCGCGGTCGAGGGCGGGCCCGTCCGAGGCATGCGCGACGCGCACGGCGTCGGCGCCTGGCTCGCCATCCCCTACGCAGCGCCGCCGACCGGCGATCTGCGCTGGCGCGCACCGACACCGGTCCGCTCGTGGCACGGCGTCCGGCCGGCGCAGACGCTGCCGCCGCAGTGCATGCAACCGGGCCGCCCCGCCGACTCGGTCTACGCCGAGTTCGCCGGCGTCCAGCCGATGAGCGAGGACTGCCTCTACCTCAACGTCTGGAGCGCCGCTCAGGCCGGCGAACGCCTGCCGGTGATGGTCTGGGTCCACGGCGGCGCGTTCCAGCAGGGATCGGGCGCGAACCCGGTGTTCGTGTGCGGCGACCTGCCGCGCCAGGGCATCGTGCTCGTCACGCTCAACTACCGGCTCGGGCCGTTCGGCTTCCTCGCACACCCCGGGCTGAGCGCCGAGTCGCCCGAAGGCGTCTCGGGCAACTACGGCCTGCTCGACGTCGCCGCTGCGCTCGCCTGGGTCCGGCGCAACATCGCCGCATTCGGCGGCGACCCGGAGCAGGTCACGCTGTTCGGGCAGTCGGCCGGCGCGGCGATCGTGATCGACCTGATGGCCGCGCCGCGCGCGCAGGGCCTGTTCGCGCGCGCGGTCGCGCAGAGCTTCGGCGTGACGCCGATGCGCACGCGCGCCGAGGCCGAGCTCTCGGGGCGCGCCTTCGCCGCGCGCGTCGGCGCGGGCGACATCGCCGCGCTGCGCGCGCTTCCCGCCGAGACCCTGCTCGCACGCTACCTCGAGCAGAGCGAACGATGGATGCCGATCGTCGACGGCACGCTCATCGAGCGGCCGGTGATCGAGACCTTCGATGCTGGCCTCGAGCAGGCGGTGCCGCTCCTCACCGGCTGGAACCGAGACGAGGGAACGACCTTCCCCGGCGCCGATGATTCCGTCGCTTTCGCGAGCCACCTCGCCCGCCGCTTCGGCGCGCGCGC
>DASXXO010000379.1:0-4709 GCA_036503045.1 Caldimonas sp.
GCGAGCGACGTAGTCGCCGGCCACCATGTCGAGGACGACGTTGGCGCCCGCGCCGCCGGTCAGGCGCAGCACCTCGGCGACGAAGTCCTGCGTCTTGTAGTCGATCGCGTGGTCGGCGCCGAGGGCGCGGCACGCCGCCGCCTTCTCGGCCGAGCCGACGGTCGTGAGCACGCGCGCGCCCCGCGCCTTCGCGAGCTGGATCGCGGTGACGCCGATGCCACTCGAGCCGCCGTGCACGAGGAGCGTCTCGCCGGGCTGGAGGTGCGCGCGGTCGAACACGTTCGACCAGACGGTGAAGAAGGTCTCGGGCAGGCTCGCCGACTCGACGTCGCTCAGCTTGGCCGGGCTCGGCAGGCACTGGCCGATCGGCGCGACGCAGAGCTCGGCGTAGCCGCCGCCGGCCACCAGCGCGCAGACGCGCGCGCCGATGGCGAGCCCGGCCGCCGCGAGGGCCGCGCGATCGCCCTCGACGATCGTCCCCGCGACTTCGAGCCCCGGGATGTCGGAGGCGCCCGGCGGCACCGGATAGAGGCCCTTTCGCTGCAGCACGTCGGGCCGGTTGACTCCCGACGCGGCGACGCGGATCAGCGCCTCGCCGGCACCGGGCTTCGGGTCGGGGCGCTCGACCGGCCGCAGGACGTCGGCCGGACCGGGCGCCGAGATCTCGATCGCTTTCACGATTGCCCCGCCGGCGTCACTCGTGCGCCACGGGAGCGGCGTACTCGCGCGGCGGCGCATCGCGGTCGAGCAGCGCCTTCATCGACAGCTTGACGCGGCCCTTGTCGTCGGTCTCGAGGACCTTGACGCGAACGATCTGGCCTTCCTTCAGGTAGTCGCTGACCTTCTCGACGCGCTGGTTCGCGATCTGGCTGATGTGGAGCAGGCCGTCCTTGCCGGGCAGCAGGTTCACGAGCGCGCCGAAGTCGAGGATCTTGGTGACCGGCCCTTCGTAGATCTTGCCGACCTCGACCTCCGCCGTGATCTCCTCGATGCGCTTCCTCGCGTGCGCCGCCTTGTCGGCGTCGGTCGAGGCGATCGTGATCGTTCCGTCCTCGCCGATGTCGATCGTCGTTCCCGTTTCCTCGGTGAGCGCGCGGATCGTCGCGCCGCCCTTGCCGATCACGTCGCGGATCTTCTCCGGGTTGATCTTCATCGTGTACAGGCGCGGCGCGAATTGCGAGACCTCGGCCTTCGCGCCGCCCATCGCCTCCTGCATCTTGCCGAGGATGTGCAGGCGGGCTTCTTTCGCCTGCGCGAGGGCGACCTGCATGATCTCCTTGGTGATGCCCTGGATCTTGATGTCCATCTGCAGCGCGGTGATGCCGGTCGTCGTGCCGGCGACCTTGAAGTCCATGTCGCCGAGGTGGTCCTCGTCGCCGAGGATGTCGGTCAGCACGGCGAAGCGGTTGCCGTCCTTGATCAGGCCCATGGCAATGCCGGCGACGTGCGCCTTGAGCGGAACGCCGGCGTCCATCAGTGCGAGGCAACCGCCGCACACCGAAGCCATCGACGACGAGCCGTTCGACTCGGTGATCTCGGAGACGACGCGGATCGAGTACGGGAACTCGGTACGGTCGGGGAGGACCGCCACCAACGCGCGCTTGGCGAGCCGGCCGTGGCCGATCTCGCGCCGCTTCGGCGAGCCGACGCGGCCGGTCTCGCCGGTCGCGAACGGAGGCATGTTGTAGTGGAGCATGAAGTGCTCGCTGTACTCGCCGGCGAGCGCGTCGATGCGCTGCGAGTCGCGCTCGGTGCCGAGCGTCGCCGCGACCAGCGCCTGGGTCTCGCCGCGGGTGAAGATCGCCGAGCCGTGGGCGCGCGGCAGCAAGCCCGTGCGGATCTCGATCGGCCGCACGGTGCGCGTGTCGCGACCGTCGATGCGCGGCTCGCCCGAGAGGATCTGGCTGCGCACGACCTTCGCTTCGATGTCGAACAGGAGGCTCTCGACCTTGACCGGATCGAACTCGGTTCCTGCCGCGGTGAGCGCGCTCTTGGCCGCTGCGTAGGCGTCGCGCGTCGCATGCGTGCGCGCCTGCTTGGAGCGGATCTGGTAGGCGGCGCGGATCGCTTCCTCGGCGTGCGCCGAGACCTGGGCGATGAACGACTCGTCCTTGGCCGGCGGCTGCCAGTCCCACAGCGACTTCCCGGCGTCGCGGACCAGCTCGTTGATCGCGGCGATCGCGACGTTGCCCTGCTCGTGGCCGAAGACGACGCCGCCGAGCATGACCTCCTCGCTCAGCTGCTGCGCTTCCGATTCGACCATCAGCACCGCGGCTTGCGTGCCGGCGACGATCAGGTCCATCTGCGACTCGGCGAGCTGCGCCTTGGTCGGGTTGAGCACGTACTGACCGCCGACGTAGCCGACGCGCGCCGCGCCGATCGGGCCGTTGAACGGAATGCCGGAGATCGCCAGCGCCGCGCTCGCGCCGATCAGCGCCGGGACGTCGGCCGCGACCTCGGGATTGAGCGACAGCACGTGGATGACGACCTGCACCTCGTTGTAGAAGCCCTCGGGAAAGAGCGGCCTGAGCGGCCGGTCGATCAGCCGCGAGGTGAGCGTTTCGAGCTCGCTCGGGCGCCCTTCGCGCTTGAAGAAGCTGCCCGGGATCTTGCCCGCGGCGTAGGTCTTCTCGATGTAGTCGACGGTGAGCGGGAAGAAGTCCTGGCCGGGCTTGGCGTCCTTCCTGGCGACGACGGTCGCGAGGACGACGGTGTCGTCCACGCTCACGACCACCGCTCCGCCCGATTGGCGCGCGATCTCGCCGGTTTCCAGCGTGACCGTCTGCTGGCCCCATTGGAACGTCTTGGTGACCTTGTTGAACATGCTCATGTTCTCTTTCTCCGATTCGTGACCAGCGCCTTTCGGGCGGCGCCGACACCCGGAATCAGGGGCCAGGCGCAATGCCATTCCAAAGGTGCTCGCCGACCAGAGGCGGCGAACAACGGTGGAATGACACAACGCCGCCTGGCGGCCGCTGCTTCCCGCACGCCCACGCCGCCGGTCGAACCGAGTCGGTGCGGGCGTTTGGCCATCGCCTACTTGCGAAGGCCGAGCTTGTGGATCAACGCCGTGTAGCGGTCGGCGTCGGTGTCTTTCAGGTACGCGAGCAGGCTTTTCCTGCGATTGACCATCTTGAGCAGGCCGCGCCGGCCGTGGTGGTCTTTCAGATGGGTCTTGAAGTGCGGCGTGAGCTCGTTGATCCGGTCGGTGAGCAAGGCGACTTGCACCTCGGTCGATCCGGTGTCGCTGGCGGCACGCGCGTGCGCCTTGACGACCTCGGCCTTGTGTTCTCGGGTGGCGGGCATCTCGTTTCCTCGTGTGAAACCGAGCGCCGGCAAGCAAGCGGTGCTGCGGTTTCGGCTGGACTTGCGATCACCGGTGAAACCGACCGGCGTCGTGCGCTCTCGCCGCAGGCGCGGCAAGGGGAGAAATTATAGCGCGAGGAAAGAGCCGAGCCTGCGCACGCCCTCTTCCAGGCGCGCCGGGTCGCGCGACGCGAAGCACCAGCGCAGCCACCCTTCCCCTTCGGGGCCGAACGCGGCGCCCGGGGCGATGCCGACCCCGGCGTCCTGCACCAGGCGCTTGGCGAAGGCGAGCGAATCGTCGCTGCCCGGCGCGCGGAAGAACGCATAGAGGCCGCCGGCGGGCGTCGCGACCTGCACGCCCGGCAGCGCCCGCAGGCGCGGCAGCAGGATGTCGCGGCATGCGCGCAAGCGCCCGACGAGCTCGGGGACAAAAGATGCCGCCTGCGCGAGGCCGGCGAGGCCGGCGCGCTGCACGAAGACGGGCGCGCACGAAGTGTTGAACTCGATCAGCTTGGCCAGGGCGGGAGCGGCACCGGCCGGCAGCACGAGCCAGCCGAGACGCCAGCCGGTCATCAGGAAGCTCTTCGAGAAGCTGTGCACGACGATCAGCCGATCGTCCGGGTCGGCGATGTCGAGAAAGCTCGGCGCCACGCCTGCGCCGCCATTGCCCGCGCCGAAAAAGATCCGCTCGTAGACCTCGTCGGCGACGATCCAGGTGCCGGTCGAGCGGCAATGGTCGAGCAGGATTTGCTGCTCGGCGCGCGAGAGCGTCCATCCGGTCGGGTTGCTGGGCGAGTTGACGAGCAGCACGCGCGTGCGCGCGGTGACGGCGCGGCAAAGGGAAGCGACGTCGAGTTCCCAGTCGCCCGCGCGCGACGGGCGCAGCGCAAAGCGGGTCAGGGTCGCGCCGAGGATCGTCGGCTGCGCAGTGAGGTTGGGCCAGACCGGAACAACCGCGACGACCTCGTCGCCCGCGCCGACGAGCGCCTGCATCGCGAGCATCAGCGCGTTCACACCCGACGACGTCACGGCGATCCGATCGCTGCCGACCGGCGGATGAAACGTCGCGATGTAGGCGGCGATCGCTTCGCGCAGCTCGGGAATGCCGAGGTTGGGCGAATAGAAGGTCTCGCCGTCGGCCAGCGAGCGCACGGCAGCGTCGCGGATGAACGGGGGCGTCGTCTCGTCGCTTTCGCCGAACCAGAAGGCGAGGACGTCGCTCCTGCCGATCGCGGCGTTGGCGACCTCGCGGATCTTCGATCCGGGCAGCGCGTCGATCAGGGGTCTCAGGTTCGGCATCGGTGGCTCAGGCGGCGAGCAACGGCCAGCGTGGTCGCACGTCGAAGGCGTGGTCGGCGTTCGGCGCAGCGATGCCGCGCTGCAGCCGCATCGCCGCCGCGAGC
>DASXXO010000380.1:0-1908 GCA_036503045.1 Caldimonas sp.
CGAGCCGCGCCTCCTCATGCTCGACGAGCCGAGCCTCGGTCTGGCGCCCACGGTGGTCGAGGCGCTGCGCGGTGTGACGCTCGCGCTCGCGCCGGGCGAGATCGGCTCGGTGATCGGTCCGAACGGCGCCGGCAAGACGACCCTGCTCGCCGCGGTGATGGGCCTGCTGCCCTCGACCGGAACGCTGCGCTTCGACGGCGCCGATCTCTCTGCGCTCGACGTCGAAGCGCGCGTCGAGCGCGGCATGACGCTCGTGCCCGAGCAGCGCGAGCTGTTCGGCGAGCTCTCGGTGCGCGACAACCTGCTGCTCGGCGCCTACGCGAAGCGCTCGCGCGGCGCGGCGCTGCAGGCGCGGCTCGACTCGGTCTGCGCGCGCTTTCCGCGCCTCGCCGAGCGCGCTAGGCAACGCGCCGACACGCTCTCCGGCGGCGAGCGGCAGATGCTGGCGCTCGGCCGCGCGCTGATGTCCGAGCCGCGTCTGCTGCTCCTCGACGAGCCGAGCCTCGGCCTCGCGCCGCTCGTCGTCCGTGACATCCTCACGATCGTTCGCACGCTGCGCGACGAGGGCGTCTCGATCCTGCTGGTCGAGCAGAACGCGCGCGCGGCGCTCGAAAGCTCCGACCACGGCTACGTGCTCGAGACCGGCGAGATCGCCTTCGCCGGCGCCTCGGATGCGCTGGCGAGCGACCCGCGCGTGCAGGCCGCCTACCTCGGCGGCGGGAGCGACCCACCATGAACGCTACCGAGCTCGCCCGGCGCACGCTGCCGGCGATGCTCGCCGATGCCGCCGAGCGGCACGGCGACCGGCCGTTGTTGCGCATTACCGGCGCGGCGTGGCGTCATGCCGACGCGCCGCGCGTCGCCGCGGCGGCCGGCGCGGCGCTGCGCGCGCTCGGCATCGCGCAGGGCGATCGCGTCGCGCTGATGTGCGGCAACCGTGCCGAGTGCGTCGCGGTCTGGCTCGGCTGCGGCTGGATCGGCGCGGTGGCGGTCCCGATCAACTCGGCGTCGATGGGTCCGCAGATCGAGTACCTCCTGCGCGACAGCGGCGCGCGCCTGCTGGTCGTCGAGGACGCGTTCCTCGATCGGCTGCGCCCCGTCGTGCTGGCGGCGACGCCACTCGTTGCGGTCGCGGTGATCGGCGACGACGCGGCCGCGACGGCCGCGCGCCCTGTCGCGATCGAGCGCTGGCCTGCAGCCGACGCCGCCATAGCGTGCGATGCCGCCGCGATCCGTCCCGGCGACCCACTCGCGATCCTCTACACGTCGGGAACCACCGGTCCGGCCAAGGGCGTCGTCGTGCCGCACGCGCAGTACGCGGCATGGGGCCTCAACACCGCGCGCATCCTCGGCGTCGGCAGAGGCGACGTGCTCGGCACGACGCTGCCGCTCTTCCACATCAACGCACTCAACACGATCGCGCAGGCCGTCGTGAGCGGCGCCGAGACGGTGTTCGAGGCGCGCTTTTCGGCGTCGCGCTATTGGCTGCAGGTCGGCGACGCGCGCGCGACCGTCGTCTACCTGCTCGGCGCGATGGTGCCGATGCTGCTCGCGCAGCCCGAGGGCACGGCCGAGCGCGCGCACCGCGTGCGGATCGGCCTCGGGCCCGGCGTGCCGGCGGCCGCCGCGCGGGCGTTCGAGGCGCGGACCGGCGTGCGCCTGCTCGAGGGCTACGGCTCGACCGAAACCAACTTCGTCATCGCCGCCGACCGCGACGTGCCGCCCGACGGCACGATGGGCCGCGTGCAGCCGGGCTTCGAGGCGCGCGTCGTCGACGTCGACGACGCCGAGCTGCCGCCCGGCGCGGCGGGCGAGCTCGTCCTGCGCACGAGCGAGCCGTGGTCGTTCGCCGCCGGCTACTTCGGCAAGGCCGAGCAGACCGTCGCCGCGTGGCGCAACGGCTGGTTC
>DASXXO010000381.1:0-17119 GCA_036503045.1 Caldimonas sp.
CGCGGCGAGCGCGGCGCGCGCGTCGGCACCGATGACGACGCCGCTGCCGCGGCCGAGGGAGGCGGTCGCATCGCTGCCGATCGCCGCGCTCCCGGCGACGTCGAACGCGGCGGCGAGCGCGAGGTCGGGGCTCGCGACGACCGCCTCGATCAGCGTTCGCCCCATCCGTCCGGAGGCGCCGGCGATCGCGACGCGACGTCGCTGCCCGTGCGCGCTCATGGGCGCTCGAGCGGCGGGTACGTGCGGTTCGGCACCGGCGGCGTCGGCTCGGGCGCCGGGGGGCGCGCGGGCACCGGCAGCGCCTTGATCTGCTCGTCGCTCAGAGCGAGCGGCGGCGCGTTGCGCGCGGTCTTGAAGGTATCGATCGAGGCGACGAACTCACGCTCGCTCGGCAGGTCCGCGGTGCCTTCGATGCTCGCCAGCACGTCGTTCTTGAAGTAGACGACGACCTTGCGCAGCTGCGGCGCGGTGCCCTGGCGGCGGATCGTGAAGACGTAGTCCCAGCGGTCGGTGTGGAACGGGTCGGTGAGGAGCGGCGAGCCGAGGGCGTCGCGCACCTGCGCGCGCGTCAGGCCCGGCTTGACGAGCGCCACCTGCTCGCTGGTAATGACGTTGCCTTGGACGACCTCGACCTTGTATGGCGTGATGACGCCCATGAAGCTGTCGGAGTTCTGGAGCGACTGGCAGCCGGCCAGGGCGGCGGCGCCGAGCAGGCAGGCGGCGGCGCGGGGCACGCGGGCAGTGATCATGATCGTCGTCGGGTCGTTCGCGCTACGCTTCGCCGTCGTGTGCCAAGCTCGTATGATGGATCGATTCTACCGGCGCGCCCTCGCTGCGCCGCGCCCACCCCCACGTCCATGACCCACGCCGAAGAACTGAAGAACAGCGGCCTGAAGGCGACGCTGCCGCGCATCAAGGTGCTCGAGGTCTTCCAGAACACGACGCAACGGCACATGAGCGCAGAGGACGTCTTTCGCGTCCTGCTCGCCGACCACGCCGACATCGGCCTGGCGACGGTCTACCGCGTCCTGATGCAGTTCGAGCAGGCCGGGATCCTGTCGCGCACCCACTTCGAGACCGGCAAGGCGGTGTTCGAACTCAACGAGGGCAAGCACCACGATCACCTGGTCTGCCTCGACTGCGGGCGGGTCGAGGAGTTCTTCGACGCCGAGATCGAGAAGCGCCAGCGCTCGATCGCGACGACCCGCGGCTTCGAGTTGCAGGACCACGCCCTCGCGCTCTACGCGGTGTGCACGAAGAAGAACTGCGCGTACCGGTCGAAGTGATCGGGTGCCCCGAGGGCGCCTGATCATCCTGCGCGCAGCGAAGGATCTCGCGCGTCGCACGACGCGCTGCTCACTCGGCCTTGCCCATCGCCTTGTGGTGGCGCTCGATGAACTCGGCGTAGGTGTCGATCCCGCGCAGCTGCAGGATGGTGTTGCGGACCGCGGCTTCCACGAGCACCGCGAGGTTGCGACCTGCGTCCACCGCGATCACGGTCTTGCGCACCGGCACCTCGAGGATGTCCTCGCTGAGCGGCTCGTACGGAAGCCGCTCGAATTCGCGGTCCATCGTCTCCTTGCGGACGAGGTGGACGATCAGCTTCAGGCGCATCTTGCGCCGCACCGCGGTCTCGCCGAAGATCGCCTTGATGTCGAGCAGGCCGATGCCGCGCACTTCGAGCAGGTTCATCAAAAGATCGGGGCAGCGGCCCTCGAGCGCGGTCTGCGAGACACGGTAGAGGTCGACCGCGTCGTCGGCGACCAGCCCATGGCCGCGCGAGATCAGCTCGAGCCCGAGCTCGCTCTTGCCGAGGCCCGACTCGCCGGTGAGCAGCACGCCGATGCCGAGGATGTCCATGAACACGCCGTGGCGCGTCGTGCGCTCGGCGAAGTGCTGGCCGAGGTAGCCGCGCACGACGTCGATCACGTGACCGGCCGACTCCTCGGTGACGAACAGCGGGATGTCGGCACGGTCGCAGAGCGCGACCAGCCGGTCGGGCGGCACTTGGCTGTCGGCGCAGATCAGCACCGGCGGCTCGAGCGTGACGATGCGCGAGATGCGCCGCTCGGTGACGTCGGGATTGGCGTGGTTGAGGTAGGCCACCTCGCGCCGGCCGACGATCTGGACCCGGTTCGGATGGATGTAGTTGAGGTAGCCGACCAGGTCGGCCGCCGAGCGCGCATCGCGCACCGCGTCTTCGTCGAAGTGGCGCTCCGGGTGGGCGTGGCCGGCAATCCACTCCCAGTGCAGCGCGGTCCGGAATTCTTCGAACAGCGCCTCGGCGCTGATGACGGTCGGTTTCATCGTTGCCGGGCGTCGGTTCGCGGCCGCCGCGCCGCCGTCACGCCACCGACTTGAGCGGCTCCCAGGCGGCGATGACTCGATGCACCTCGCTCGCCGCGGGCTCGCCCTTGAGCCGTTCGCGCAGCTCGCGGTCCGACAGCATCTCGGCGATCTCGGAAAGGATCTCGAGGTGGCGCTGCGTCGCCGCCTCCGGGACGAGCAGGAAGATCAGGAGCGACACCGGCTCGTCGTCGGGCGCGTCGAAGGCGATCGGCTGGCGCACGCGCAGGACCGCGGCGAGCGGGTTCTTCAGTCCCTTGATCCGGCCGTGCGGGATCGCGACGCCGTGACCGAGGCCGGTCGAGCCGAGTCGCTCGCGCGCGAACAGGTTGTCGGTGACGGTCGCGCGGGCGATCGCATGCTGGTTCTCGAACAGCAGGCCGGCCTGCTCGAACGCGCGCTTCTTGCTGGTGGCGTCGACGTCGACCAGCACGTCGACGGCGGGCAGGATGGCGGCGAGACGGTTCATGGGTGCAGCAGGGGCGGCGGCGGGAGATGTCGAAACGATGAATTATGGAGTTTGGGGCGCCTGCCTGCCGAGTTTCAGCCTCTCCGTCCGTCAGACGGCGGGGCGGTGCTGCGCGTCGGCAACACCGCCCGGCGGCGCTGTCAGGTGAGCGTCGCGTCGCTCCGTTTCGGCGCGGTGTGGTGGTGATCCTGAACGCGGTCCTTGTGGCGGACCACCTGGCGATCGAGCTTGTCCATGAGCTGGTCGATCGCGGCGTAGAGGTCTTCGGAGCAGCACTCGGCGAACAGGTCCTTGCCCTTGACGTGGACGGTCACCTCGGCCCGCTGGCGTCGTTCCTTCTCGGCCGGCTTCTCGATCGAGAGCAGCACCGAGATATCGACAACCTGGTCGAAGTGGCGCGTGACCCGGTCGAGCTTGGCGAGAACGTATTCGCGCAGCGCAGGCGTCACTTCGAGATGATGACCGCTGATCGTCAGGTTCATGAGCGAGATCCTTTCGGGAGTGCGGGCAGAACACGGTAGCAGAGGCGCCGAAGCCTGTCTCGCAAGGAGGGTCGTCGGCAGCGCCGTGAGCAGTCTATCCCCGTGGCGAACAGCACACGCATCGTTCGTGCATGGGCGAACGGCGATGCGATAGTTTCCGGCCGCATCTCGAGACGACGTCCTTGGACATTCGGCGCTGCCGCCGACGCTGATCGCGAGCATCTACGGCATGAACTTCAAGGCGATCGCCGAGCTCGACGGGCGCTTCGGCGACGTCGACGCGATCGGCCTGACGATCGCTTCGGTCGCAGCGCCCTTCCTCTTTTCGGCGCGAGGGGCTGGCTGCGCTAGGGCGCGTTCACGGGCCTGGACGAAGCTGGCCGCTTCGCAGCGTCCCCGCTCAGTGCTTCGGCGACCGCGAGGCCCGAGACGAGGCCGTCCTCGTGCAAGCCGTGGCCGGTCCACGCACCGCAGTACCAGGTGTCGGCGCGACCCTGCAGCGAGTGCAGGCGCGCCTGCGCGGCGATCGCGCGACGGTCGAACACCGGATGCGCGAAGTGGAACTCGCCCTGGACGAGCGCCGCCTTCGGCTCGAGCAACGGGTTGAGCGAGACGATCACCGGTGTCTTGGTCGGCAGCGGCTGGAGCCGGTTGATGAGATAGTGCAGGCAGACCGCCGCCTCGTTCTGCGCGACGTCGTCCGATCGCTCGTAGTTCCAGGCTGCCCAGGCGGCCTTGCGTTGCGGCAGGACCCGCGTGTCGCTGTGGAGGACGGCGCGATTGCGCTGCCAGCGCATCGCGCCCAGGACAGCGCGCTCGTCGTCGCTCGGGTCGGCGAGGAGCGCGAGTGCCTGGTCGCTGTGGCAGGCGAGGACGACAGCGTCGAAGCGCTCGCTTCCGTGCGCGGTCGTGACCTCGGCGCCCCCGATGGGCAGGCGCTTGACCCTCTTCACCGGCGTCGCCCGGCGTGCATCGGGGACCGCATCCAGCATCTTGTCGACGTAGCCCGAGGCACCGCCGCGCACCGTGTACCACTGCGGCCGGCCCGTGACCCGCAGCAGGCCTTGGTTGGCGCAGAAGCGCACCATTGTCGCGGCCGGGAAGCGCAGCATCTGCTCGGTCGGACAGGACCAGATCGAGCCGACCATCGGCAGGAAGTACCAGTCGCGGAACCCGGTCGAGAAGCGGTGCGCGTCGAGGAAGTCGCCGATCGAGTCGTCGAGCCTGGCGCCCTTGCCCGGGCGGTCGTCGCGCGCGAGCGCGGTCGCGAGGCGGTTGAAGCGGACGATTTCGCCGAGCATGTTCCAGAACGCCGGGCGCAGCAGGTTGGAGCGCTGCGCGAACACGCCGCCCACGCCCGAGCTGCTCCATTCGATCCGGGCCGCCGGAATCTGCGCCGAGAACGACATCTCGGCGGGCGCCGTCGCGACTCCGAGCTCGGCGAACAAGGCGACGAGCTTGGGGTAGGTGCGCCCGTTGAAGACGAGAAAGCCGGTATCGACGCCGAAGGTGCGGCCGTCGAGCGTGACGTCGACCGTGTGGGCGTGGCCACCGAAATGCTCGGCCGCCTCGAACAGCGTGACCCGGTGGTGGCGCGATAGCTCGCGCGCGGCGGCGAGCCCGGCGACTCCGGCGCCGACGACGGCGATCCGCTTCATCGCCCGGCTGCGGCCCGGCGGGCGGGCCCGCCGGGCGTCGAACGCCGAAGGAAGAAAGGAGTCGCTGAGCGCCCCCGAGGGAACGAGGGAGGGAGGAGGGAGGAGGAGAACCCCCCGAGGATTTCAGCCGGCACCGCCGGCCGGCTCCGCGACGAAAACCGGCTCGGCGTGCCCGCAGCGCGCGCAGCCACGGTGGTCGAAGGCTGCGACGGCCGGCTGCGGGCACGTCGAACCTCTCTGACGCGACTCGGCCGGCCGAGTTCCCGAACTCTGCGAAATCCGTTCATTTCTTGTCGGGCCCCGGGCCCCTCCGCAGTCCGGGGCCGCCGGATACGCGGGGCGCCGGCCGATCGCCGAGCCCGGCCGGAGCGCCGCCTCGACCGCATCGAACGACTACACTGCCGCGCGACCACGGCCCCCCGATGCTCTATCCCGAACTCTTCAAGCAGCTCGAAGCCGTCCGCTGGAACATGGACGACGACATCCCGTGGGCGCGCTTCGATGCCGCCGAGCTCTCCGAGGAGCAGGCGCAGACGATCAAGATGAACGCCATCACGGAGTGGGCCGCGCTGCCCGCGACCGAGATGTTCCTGCGCGACAACCGCGACGACAGCGACTTCTCCGCCTTCATGAGCGTCTGGTTCTTCGAAGAGCAGAAGCACTCGCTCGTCCTGATGGAGTACCTCAGGCGCTTTCGGCCCGACCTCGTGCCGACCGAGGCCGAGCTGCACGCCGTCCGCTTCACCTTCGATCCGGCGCCCGCGCTCGAGACGCTGATGCTCCACTTCTGCGGCGAGATCCGCCTCAACCACTGGTATCGGCGCGCCGCCGAGTGGCACAGCGAGCCGGTGATCAAGGCGATCTACGAGACGCTCGCGCGCGACGAGGCGCGCCACGGCGGCGCCTTCCTGCGCTACATGAAGCGGGCGATGCAGAAGTTCGGCGACGAGGCGCGCGCCGCGTTCGCCAAGGTCGGGGTCCTGATGGCGAGCGCGCGGCGCACGGCACAGGCGCTCCATCCGACCAACCTGCACGTCAGCACGGCGCTCTTCCCGCGCGACACGATCCAGAGCCGGCTGCCCGACCCGGACTGGCTGCAGCACTGGCTCGACAGCCAGATCCAGTTCGACAGCGCTTGGGAGAACAAGGTTGTCGAGCGCATCCTGCACAACCTCGGCCTGCTGCTCGAGCGCAGCTTTGCGAGCGTGCAGGAGCTGAACCGCTATCGCAAGGAAATGATGGCGACGATCGCCGCCGCCGCGGCGACCGTGGCCGTCGCAGGCGGCCGCGCCGACCCCGGCGGCCAGCCCGCCTGAGCACGCGTCAGCCTTTGGCCGCGGCACGTTCCTGCCAGGCCTTGCGATCGGCCGTGACGCGCTGGGCGCTCGGCCGCTCGCCGACGAAGCGCTGGTAGCCCTTGATCTCGACGCCGCCGGCGGCGAGCAGGTCCTCGCCGTAGATCGCCTTGGTCGCCATCGCGGCGATCGGGAGCGACGCCCAGGCGGCGCAGTCCGCGAGCGTGAACTGCGCGCCGGCGACGTAAGGATCGAAGCGCGCGAGGCGCCTGAAGGCAGCGATGTTGCGGATCAGCAGCGTCTTCACGCGTGCGGCGTCGCCGGCGCCGAGGCTGCCGCCGAAGAAGGCCTTCGGATAGAGCTCGCGCGCGACCAGCTCGAGGTGCAGGTCGACGAAGGTGATCAGCTCGCGGACCTTCGCCGCCGCATAAGGCTCCTTCGGCAGCAGGGGCGGCTCGGGCCAGCCGGCTTCGAGGTATTCGACGATCGCCTGGCTCTCGCAGAGCGGGCCCTCGGCGGTGCGGATGAACGGGATCTTGCCGAGCGGCGAGTCGCGCAGCGCCTCCTCGCTCTTCGCCCCGACGCCCGCCGCCCCGAGGTGTTCTTCCTCGAACGCGATCCCCTTCTCGAGCAGCGCGAGCTTGACCTTGTTGTAGTAGTTCGAGATCGGCAAGCCGCACAGCACGAGCATCGAGATCTCCATCGGTCGGTCCGCAGCGAGTCTAAGCGCGGGCGCTCGTTGCTCCGCGCGACAATTGCGCGTGCTCCCTGATTTCATCGCCAAGCTCTGCCCGCGCGCCGAGCTGTTGCCGCGCCTGGCCGAGCTCGCGCGCCCCGTGGTCTTCACCAACGGCGTGTTCGACATCCTGCATCGCGGCCACGTCACGTATCTCGCCCAGGCGCGCGCCGAAGGCGCGAGTCTCGTCGTCGGGCTGAACAGCGATCGCTCGGCGCGAACCCTCGGCAAGGCACCCGACCGGCCGCTCAATCCCGAAAGTGACCGCGCCTGCGTGCTTGCGGCGCTCGAAAGCGTGAGCCTCGTCACCCTGTTCGACGAGCCGACGCCGCTCGAGCTGCTGAAGATCGTGCGGCCCGAGCTGTACGCGAAGGGGGGCGATTACGATGTCGAGACGCTCGCCGAGACCGCGCTCGTGCGCAGCTGGGGCGGCAGCGCGCGCGCGCTGCCGTTCGTGGGGGGCTTCTCGACGACCGCGCTCGTCGCCCGCATTCGCGGTTGAGGGCCTCGCTCAGTCGGGGAGGTCCGCGGCCGCGGGCCGACGGATGCCGAGCCGCTCGCGCTCGCGCCGCGCCGGAAAGACGATCTCTCGGTCGACCCACGTGCTGAGGCGAAGCGCCTCGGGCGAGCGCTCCTTGGCGAGGTGCGCGAGCAGCGCTTCATCGCGCAGGTACGCCTCGGCAGGCCGGCCGAGCCGGCGCACGCCGTCGGGATAGGCCACCGCGAGCGCGCCATCGGTCGCGGTGAAGCCGACGATCGCGCGCACGTCGGCAAGGCGCACCCAGCGCACGTGCTCGACGTCCTCGAGGACGCGCACCGGCCGGCCATGGAACGCGTAGTGCTCGCCCTGGACGTCGCGCCAATGCGCGTGGTTCATCGCGCGGTGGACTTCGCTCGCGAGATCGATCAGCGGTTTGGCGAGCGCGATGCCGAAGAGGGGCACCGTCCCCACCATCGGCGCGAGGCCGAACCAGCGCCAGACCGCCCACGACAGCAGGGAGCAGGCGGCGACCCGCACCGCGATCGTCGCGACGACGCCGATCATGTTCTGCGGTTGACGAGGACGATGCCCGAGGCGACCGTCGCCAGCGCGAACAGCAAGCGCGCGGTCACGGGCTCGGCGAGCAGCAGCGCACCGAGGACGAGTCCGAACACTGGCGTCAGCATCGTGAACGAGGCGAGACGCGTCGCGGGGTAGTGGCGGATCAGCCAGAACCAGACCAGATAGCTCGCGAAGCTGACGATCACGATCTGGAATGCGAGCGACCCCCAGGCGAGCGGCGACAGACGATGCGGCAGCGGCGCCGCCCCGACGAGCGCACCGGCGAGCAGCAGCACGGCCGAGACCGCGAGCTGGTAGAGCAGCGTCTTCTCGGCCGAGGCCTGGCCGAGCGCCGAGGCGCGGATCGCGAGCCTCGTTGCGCCCCAGAGCACGCCGGCGAGGACGCCGAGGCCGTCGCCGAGCCATTGCCGCGGCCCTGCCGCAGGGCGCGAGAACCCTTCCGCGAACGCCCACGCGACGCCGGCGAAGGCGAGGACGAGACCGGCGGCCTGCAACGCTCCGAGCCGCTCCGAGCGCGCGATCAACGGCATGCCGAGCGCGACGACGAAGGGCGCGATGTAGATGAACACGACCATGCGCGATGCGGTCGTGAACTGCAGGCCGACGAAGATGCAGAAGAACTCGGCGCCGAAGAGCGCGCCGGCGACGAGGCCGCCGCGCAGGGTCGCGTCGCGTTCGAAGAGCGGGATGCCGCGACCCTTGGCCCAGAGCCAGACGAGCAGCGTCGCCCCGCTCGAGCGCAGCGCCGCCTGCCAGAGCGCGCCGATCTCGGGCAGCGCCGCCTTGGCCGCGACCTGGTTCAGTCCCCAGAGAAAGCAGCAGACGACGAGCAGGGCGACGGCGAGGAGGTCGAGATGGCTTTTGCGCTCGCTCATCCGGACGATGCTAGAGGCTGCCGCGCGCGGCAGCCTTGCCGTCGCGCAGCGCCCGCGCGAGCGCGTCGCAGAGCGTCGCGGCGGCGAGGCCCGCGATGAGCCCGCTCGCGTGCGCGAACGGCGCGGTCGCGATGTCCCAGCCGGGCGGATGGCGCAACGGCGCGCCCCAGGGCGCCTCGCTCGCGACCTTGAGCGCGAGCCCGGCGAGAAGGAGCGCGCCGATCGCGCGCCGTCGCCCGCGCTCGTGCGCAAGCAGTTGCCAGCCGACGCACGCGACGCCGGCGTGCAGGACGCCCGAGAGGCCACCGTAATGGACGAGGTCGGGGCGCGCGAGCAGGCCGAGCTGCGTCAGCGGCCAGGCGAGCAGCCAGGCCGCGGCGATCGGCCACGGCACCCGCGCGAACGCACCGAGCGCGCCGACCAGCGCGATCCCGGCGAGGTTGGCGAGGAGATGGAAGGCGCTGTAGTGGACGAAGGCCGCGCTCCACGCGCGCCACGGCTCGCGCGCCGCGAGTGCGGGTTGCCAGTCGATCGCCTGCGCCGGCACCAGCGCGAACCCGAGCAGGGCGCCGAGCGCAAGCGCGACGGCGAGCGCGCACCAGGCGCGGCCGCCGTCAGCCGAACACTGCACGCCAGAGCGCGACGACGGCGCTGCTCTGCGCGGCGAGCGGGTCCGGGTCGACCTGGGTCGGCTGCTCGTCGAGACGAGCCCGGTGTTGCGCGCGCCGGAGATCGCGGTACGCGTCGGCCGCAGCGACGCCAATGCCCGGCGGGACCAGCTCCGCGTCCTCGGCGCGCCGCAGCAGCGCGATGTTGCCGACGTCGTCGAGCAGCTCGGCGTGATGCGCGCCGTGGCCGAGGACGAGCGCCTGCACCGCGAACTCGACGTCGATCATGCCGCCCGCACTTTGCTTGAGGTCGAAGCGGCCGGGCTTGACCGGATGCGCGGCACGCACCTTCTCG
This sequence comes from Caldimonas sp., assembly GCA_036503045.1. Taxonomy (GTDB): domain Bacteria; phylum Pseudomonadota; class Gammaproteobacteria; order Burkholderiales; family Burkholderiaceae_C; genus Schlegelella_A. The sequence goes on from DASXXO010000381.1 coordinate 9,888, forward strand.
CGCATCGCGCGCACCTGGTCGAGGAGCGCCTGCAGGTCGCGCGGTGCGGCGAGGACGGCGCGCCGGACCGCCTCGAAGCGGGGCGCGAGCCGCTCGATGCCGGCACACCAGCGCGCGCGCGTCAGCGCCTGGTGCTCCCAGGTCCACGCGGTGTTGCTGCCACGCCCGGTCTGGTAGTTCTCGAACGAGGTCATCGACGTCACCAGCAGGCCCGAGTTGCCGTTCGGGCGAAGCGCCGTGTCGATGTCGAACAGCTCGCCGGCGGCGGTGCGCATCGTCAGCCAGGAGATGAGCTTTCTCACGAACGCGCCGTAGACCTCGGCCGCCTTGTCGGGGTCGGTCTCGGGATCGTCGTAGACGAAGACGACGTCGAGATCGCTGCCGTAGCCGAGCTCCTTGCCGCCGAGCTTGCCGTAGGCGATGACGGCGAGCTGCGGGTCGGGCCGGTGCGCGTTCTTCAGGTGCCGCCAGGCCCAGCGCAGCGTGCACGAGAGCGTCGCGTCGGCGAGCGCCGAGAGATCGTCGGCGACCTGCTCGACGGTGATGTGCCCTTCGACGTCGCGCACCAGCGTGCGAAACACCTCGGCGTGATGCGCCCGGCGCAGCGTGTCGAGGAGGAGCTCCTCCTCGGCCTGGCCCGACCGCTCCCAGCCCCGGTGGCGCTCCTCGAGCTCGTTTTTGTATTCGTCGGCGTCGAAGCGGTCGTGCAGCAGGCGCTCGTCGGCGAGCTCGTCGATGACGCCAGGATGCAGCATCAGGTAGCGCATCGGCCAGCGCGCCAGGCCGAGCAGGCGCAGCAAGCGGTTTTGCACCTCGGGCCGCTCGGCGAGCAGCGCGAGGTAGCTCTCGCGGCGCAGCAGCGGCTCGACCCAGTCGACGAACTGCACCGCCGCGGCCAGCGTGCAGCGGCCCTCGTTGACGGCCTGCGCGGCGCTGGCGATCAGGTGCGCGAGGCGCATCTTGCTCTCCTCGCGCAGCAGCCTGATCTTCGGCTGATCGCAGAGCGGCGCGACGCGCGCGCGCAGCTCGGCCGGCAACCCGGCGAGGAACGCCTCGGCGTCGACCGGTAGCGGCGTCGGCCCGCAGGTGCGGCAGCCGTTGCCGCTGCTCGCGCGGCGGCCGTCGTGCAGGAGCTTGTCGAACTCGAGCGCGACCGACTCGCGCGCGACGCCGAGCAGGTCGAGCATCGCGCAGGTTCCGCCTTCGGTCGAGTGGCCGAGGCTCGCGGCGATCCAGTCGAGATCGGAATCGTTGGTCGGCAGGATGTGCGTCTGCTGGTCGTCGAGGTACTGGATGCGGTGCTCGATCCGGCGCAGCAGGGCGTAGGCGTCGGCGAGGCGCTCGGCGGCCGCGCGCGGCATCAGCCCGCCGGCGGCGAGCTTGTCGAGCGCCTTCAGGGTCGAGCGCGTGCGGATCTCGGGAAACTGGCCGCCGCGCACGACGAGCAGCAGCTGGACGATGAACTCGATCTCGCGGATCCCGCCGCGCGAGAGCTTCACGTCGTTGGCGCGCTCGGGCCGGCCGGCGGCACGCCGCTGCGCCTCGTCGCGCACCTTCAGGTGCAGCTGGCGCAGGCCCTCGAAGACGCCGTAGTCGAGATAGCGGCGATAGACGAACGCGGTGACGAGCGACTTGAGGGCGAGCGCGCGCCCGCTCGCGACGCTCGCGCGCGGCGCGACCACGCGGCTCTTCAGCCAGGCGAAGCGCTCCCACTCGCGCCCGTGCGCCTGCAGGTAGTCCTCGAGCATCGCCAGGCTCGTCACCGGCGGGCCCGACTTGCCGTTCGGGCGCAGCGCGAGATCGACGCGGAAGACGAATCCGTCCTCGGTGACGTCGCCGATCAGCGCATAGAGCCCGCGCGCGACCTGCGAGAAGTACTCGTGGGCGCTGACCGGCTTCGGGCCGTCGGTCCGGCCGTCGGATTCGTAGACGTAGACGAGGTCGATGTCGGACGACACGTTGAGCTCGTGCGCGCCGAGCTTGCCCATGCCGACGATCCAGAAGTCGATCCGCTCGCCGGCGGCGTCGCGCGGCACCCCGAAGCGCCCGTCCTGGTCGGCGAGCGTTCGCGCCAGCGCGAGCTCGAGCGTCGCCTCCGCCAGCTCGGTCATCGCCCGCGTGATGTCGCCGAGCGAAGCGCCCGCTTCGACGTCGAGCACGGCAAGGCGCTCGAGAATCACATGGCGCGCGACGCGCATCGCTGCGGCGAGCGAATGACCGTCGGCCTGCAGCCGCTCGACCAGCGCAGCGACCGTTGCGCGGTCGGGAAGGCCAGGCGGAAGGAGTGCGAGCTCGCCCGGATAGCGGCGCCGGATGCGCTGGACGAAGCGGCTGTGCGCGGCACCTGCGCCGTCGTACGGCGCCTGTAAGGGCGCGGCGGTCGCGACAGGGGCACCGGCAGTCTGGGGACCCATCGTTGCGGGTGCGTCTGTGCTAGATTGAACCGGCCCGCGCGAGGCGTCGCTGCAGCGACGCTCGCGTGCCGTGCACGACGAGGAAGCGGCCGTCCTCGCATCGAACGGCTGGCGGGCGCAACGCTGTCTTCATGTCTTCGAACCCGCCCTCCGGTGCCGCCGGCTCATCCTCCCGCAGCGCCGGCTGGGCGCCGCTGCGCTCGGCCGCGCGGGTGCTTCTGTGGCTGCTGCTGACGGCCTGGCTGGTGCTGTTCGTAGGCTGGCTCTCACTTCACTGGCTGATTCTGCCGCACATCGAGGACTGGCGCCCGCAGGTGGAGGAGCGTGCGAGCGCCATGCTCGGCGCGCCGATCCGGATCGGCGCGATCGCGGCGCACTCGAGCGGCTGGGTGCCGGAGCTCGAGTTGCGCGATGTGCGCGTGCTCGACTCCGAGCAGCGGGTCGCCCTCACCCTGCCGCGCGTCTTCGCGGCCCTCTCGGCGCGCTCGTTTCTCGCGTTCGAGCCGCGCTTTGCACAGCTCCTGATCGATGGCGCGAGCCTCGACGTACGGCGCGACAAGAGCGGCCGGATCCGCGTCGCCGGGCTCGATTTCGGCAACGCGCAAGGCGGCGACGACGACATGGCCGCCGACTGGTTCTTCAAGCAGCACGAGTTCGTGATCCGCGCCGGAACGCTGCGCTGGATCGACGAAACGCGCGACACCTCGCCGCTTGCGCTCGCCGACGTCCAGCTCGTCATCCGCAACGGCCTGCGCGAGCACGACCTGCGCATCGACGCCACCCCGCCCGCCGGCTGGGGCGAGCGCTTCAACCTGCGCGGCCGCTTCGTCCAGCCGCTGTTCGCGCGCAGCAGCGACTGGCGGCGCTGGAGCGGGCGCGCCTATGTCGACGTGCCGCGCGCCGACCTGAGCGAGCTGCGCCGCCGCGTCACCCTGCCCTTCGAGCTGAACGAAGGCGATGGCGCGCTGCGTGGCTGGTTCGATCTGAAGGACGGCCAGCCGACCGGCGTCTCCCTCGATGTCGCCCTCCGTGCGGTTGCGCTTCGTCTCGACAAGAGCGTCGAGCCGCTCGCCTTCGAGCAGGTCGCGGGACGCATCGACGCCGAGAAGAGCGACGAGCGCACGAGCGTCTCGGTGCGGGGCTTCGGCTTTCGCACCGGTGACGGGTTGACCTGGCCGCAAAGCGACCTGCGCGCCGCGTGGCGCCAGGACGGGACCGGCGCGATCAGTGGCGGCGAGTTCGACGCCGAACGGCTCGATCTCGGCGTGATCGCCGAGATCGCGAGCGGCGTGCCGATCGGCAGCGCGCTGCGCGCGCTGCTCGCCGACGCGCATCCGCGCGGCCTCATCACCCAGCTGCGCACGCGCTGGGACGGCCCGATCGACGCACCCGAGCACTACCGCGTGAAAGGAAGGCTGAGCGGGCTCTCGCTGGTCGCCAAGCCGGCGCCCGAGGCCGACGCGATCGGCCGCCCGGGGATCTCGAACGCCGACCTGCAGCTCGAGGCGAGCGAAAGCGGCGGCCAGGCGCGCATCGACCTGCGCGCCGGTCGGCTCGATCTGCCCGGCGTGTTCGCCCAGCACGAGGTGCCGCTCGACCTGCTCGAAGCGCGCCTGTCGTGGAAGATCGAACGCGATGCCAGCGGCGCAGCGCCGCGGATCAGCGCCAAGGTCGCCGGCGCGACGTTCGCCAACGCAGACGCGAAGGGCGAGCTGAGCGCGAGCTGGCGCACGGGGACGGGAACGGGCTTCGGCCGCGGCGAGCGCTATCCGGGCCTGCTCGAGCTCGACGGCCGGCTGATCGACGGCGTGGCCGCGCACACCGCGCGCTACCTGCCGCTCGGCCTGCCGGAAGGCGTGCGCAGCTATGTCGCCGGTGCGGTGCGTGAAGGAACGATCACGAGCGCGACCTTCCGCGTGCGCGGCGACCTTGCGGACTTCCCGTTCCACGACGTCAAGGCGGCGCGCGACGCCGAACTTCGCATCGCCGCCAAGTTCGAGGGACTGACCTTCGCCTACGTCCCGGACGACGGTGGAGCGCTCCCGAACGCGTCCGGCGCGGCGCGCGAGACGTGGCCGCCTCTTACCGGAGGATCCGGCGAGATCGTCGTCGATCGCTCGACGATCGACATCAGGGGCGCGAAGGCGCAGGTCGGCAACGTCGACTGGAGCGGGATCCAGGGCAGGGTCGGCGAGCTCGGCAGCCGGCCGAGGCTGGAGGTCGACGGCGTCGCGCGCGGCCCGCTCAACGACATGCTGCGCTTCGTCGACGTCACGCCGATCGGCCGCTGGACCGGCAAGGCGCTCGGCGGCGCGACCGCCACCGGATCGGCCGATCTCAACCTCGCGCTCGTCGTCCCGTTGACGCGGGCTTCGGACTCGACCGCGCGGGGCACGGTCGTGCTCGCCGGCAACGACATCCGGATGTCGCCCGACACGCCATTGCTCGCCGCGGCCAAGGGGCGCGTCGATTTCTCGCAGCGCGGCTTCACGGTGAGCGGCGCAAGCGCCCACGTGCTCGGCGGCGAGCTGATGTTCGAGGGTGGCTCGAGCGCGGGCCTGAACGGCGGTGACGGCCCGCGCTTCAGCGGCCGCGGCACGGCGACGGCCGAGGCGATGCGCCAGGCCAGCGAGCTCGGCCTGGTGGCGCGCATCGCCGCGGCGTCGACCGGCCAGGCGGGCTACCGGGCGACGCTTGCCTTCGTCGGCGGGCGGCCGCAGGTCAGCGTCGCGACCAACCTCATCGGCGTCGCCGTCGACCTGCCGGCGCCGCTCGGCAAGGCGGCGGCGACGCCGCTGACCTTGCGCGTACGCATGGCGACCGAAGACGCCGCTGCCGCGCCCGGTGAGGCCGCGCCGCAGCGCGAGACCTTGCAGGTCGATGCGGGCGGCGCCATGCAGGCGCAATTCGTTCGCGAGAGGAGCGGGGACGTGACGCACGTCGTGCGCGGCGCCGTGCGCATCGCCGATCCGCGACCGATGCCCGCCGAGCGCGTCCCCGATCCGCTGCCGGGCGAGCCGATCGAGGTCCCGCCGTTGCCGGCCGACGGCGTCGCCGCCAACATCGTCGTCAACAAGCTCGACGTCGAGGCGTGGCAGACGGCGCTCGGGCGCATCCGGGAAGAGGGCGGGCGTTCCGACACCACCGGGACCGCTGCGCCGTTGGTCTTCGACGCCAGCGGCGGCGCGGGCTACGTTCCGGACGCGATCAGCCTGCGCGTCGCCGAGCTCGACCTCGGCTCGCGCCGGCTCTCCAACGTCACCGCCGGCCTTTCGCGCCAGGGCGAGCTCTGGCGCGCCAGCGTCGGCGCCGACGAGCTCGAGGGCTACATCGAATACCGGCCGGCGCGGCGCGCCGCCGGCGCCGGGCGCGTGTACGCGCGGCTTGCGCGACTCAGCCTGCCCAAGGGGGAGGTCGAGCGCGTCGAGAGCCTGCTCGACTCGCAGCCGGCCGCCATTCCTGCGCTCGATGTCGTTGCCGACGAATTCGAGCTGCGCGGCAAGCATCTGGGCCGCCTCGAGATCGAGGCCACCAACCGCGCAGCCGGCAACCGCGACGGCGCGCGCGAGTGGCAACTCGCCAAGCTCAACCTGACGATGCCGGAAGCGCAGTTCAGCGCCACCGGCACGTGGGGCGACGACGCGCGCACCTCGACCACCCCGACGCGTCGCGCGGCGATGACCTTCACCTTGACGCTGGTCGACAGCGGTGCCCTGCTCGAGCGCCTCGGCATGGGCCAGGTCGTGCGCGGCGGCAAGGGATCGCTCACCGGCGACGCCTCCTGGCCCGGCTCCCCGTTCTCTCCCGACTACGCGAAGATGACCGGCCAGATCAAGGTGGCGATCGACTCCGGGCAGTTCCTGAAGGCAGGCCCGGGCGCGGCGCGCCTCCTCAGCGTGCTGAGCCTGCAGTCGCTGCCGCGCCGGCTTTCGTTCGACTTTCGCGACCTGTTCGCCGAGGGCTTCGCGTTCGACAACGTCGTCGGCGACGTGCGCATCGGCGACGGACGCGCGTCGACCAACAATCTGCGCATGCGCGGCGCCGCCGCGGTCGTGCTGATGGAAGGCAGCGCAGACCTCGAGCGCGAGACCGAGGACCTGCGGGTCGTCATCGTTCCCGAGATAAATGCCGGCACCGCCTCGCTCGCGTTCGCGGTGATCAATCCGGCGATCGGCCTCGGCACCTTCCTCGCCCAGTACTTCCTGAGAAAGCCCCTGATGGCGGCGAGCACGCGCGAGTTCAAGGTCACCGGTCCGTGGGACGATCCCAAGGTCGAGCGCGTCGAGCGCAACGTGGTCGGCGACGCGGCGGCGGCCGGCGCGGCGGCGCCGGTCGAACCCGCGCGCGCCGTCACGCGCTGAGAAAAGGCATCGCATGAAGATCGCTGCCGTGCAGATGGTCTCGACGCCGAGCGTCGAGAGGAACCTCGAAGCGGCGCGCCGGCTGATGGGAAGCGCTGCCGCGGCGGGCGCCGCGCTGGTCGTGCTTCCCGAGTACTTCTGCTTATGGGCCGAAGCGACCGCGACAAGCTCGCCATCGCCGAGCGCGCGGGCGAGGGACCGATCCAGACCGTGCTCGCCGCTCTGGCGAAGGAGTTCGGCGTCTGGCTGATCGGCGGAACGTTGCCGCTTGCGGTCGACGCCGCGGTGGATGCAGCGGCGGCCGCGGCCGATGGCGGCCGCGTCATGAACGCCAACCTCGTCTTTTCGCCGCGCGGCGAGGTCGCTGCGCGCTACGACAAGATGCACCTGTTCGCGTTCGACAACGGCCGCGAGCACTACGACGAAGCGCGTACGCTGCGGGCCGGGCGGACGCCGG
>DASXXO010000382.1:0-6698 GCA_036503045.1 Caldimonas sp.
CCATCGAGGAGCGCGTCGAAGAGCCCGCCCTGGTCGGCGTGCGCTGCCTGCGTCTCGGCCCAGTCGAGCGCGAGGCCGACGCTCGCGAGCAGCGACGCGCGGGCCGGCTGGATGCGGTCGAACGCGCCGGCCTTGATCAGCGCCTCGACGACGCGCCGGTTGATGCGCGTCCGGTCGACGCGCGCGCAGAAGTCGAACAGCCCCTTGAACGGGCCGCCCTCCTCGCGCGCGGCGACGATCGCCTCGATCGCGCCGTGGCCGGTTCCCTTGACCGCGCCGAGGCCGTAGCGCACCGCGGCTTCCGAGAGCGGCTCGAAGCGATAGGTGCCGGTGTTGACGTCGGGCGTCTCGATCGTCACGCCGAACGTCTCGGCGTCGGCGACGAGCGCCTTCAGCTTGTCGCTGTTGTCGGTCTCGACCGACATGTTGGCGGCGAAGAATTCGGCCGCGAAGTGGGTCTTGATCCAGGCCGTGTGATAGGCGAGGAGCGAATACGCGGCAGCGTGCGACTTGTTGAAGCCGTAGCCGGCGAACTTCTCCATCAGGTCGAAGACCTCGTCGGCGACCTCCGCGGAGATGGCCTTCTTCGCCGCGCCATCGCGGAAGATCGCGCGGTGGGTCGCCATCTCCTCGGGCTTCTTTTTGCCCATCGCCCGGCGCAGCAGGTCGGCGCCGCCGAGCGAGTAGCCGCCCAGGATCTGCCCGGCCTGCATGACCTGCTCCTGGTAGACCATGATCCCGTAGGTCTCGCCGAGCACCGTCTCGAGCAGCGGATGCGGATAGCGCACTTCCTCGCGCCCGTGCTTGCGCGCGCAGAAGCTCGGGATGTTCTCCATCGGGCCCGGGCGGAACATCGCGTTGAGCGCGATCAGGTCCTCGAGGCGGTTCGGCTGCGCGTCCTTCAGCATGCGCCGCATGCCGGCGCTTTCGAACTGGAACACCGACTCGGTGCGGCCTTCGGAAAAGAGCCGGTAGACCTTCGGGTCGTCGAGCGGCAGCGTCTCGTACGCGAAGTCGCGCTGCCCGGGATGGCGCGCGACGATGAAGTCCTTGGCGAGCTCGAGGATCGTGAGCGTCGCCAGGCCGAGGAAGTCGAACTTGACCAGGCCGATCGCCTCGACGTCGTCCTTGTCGAACTGGCTCACCGCGCTCGCGCTGCCGGGCTGCATGTAGAGCGGGCAGAAGTCGGTGATCTTGCCGGGCGCGATCAGCACGCCGCCGGCGTGCATGCCGACGTTTCGCACCAGCCCCTCGGCACGCTCGGCGAGCGCGAGCAACTCGGCGACCTCTTCCTCGTTGCGCTCGCGCTGCTCGATCTCGGGCGCCTCGCGGCGCGCGTAGATGATGCTGTGGTCGGGACGCTCGGGCGGGCGCTTCAAGGTCACGGTCTTGCCCGGCGGCGCGGGAACGAGCTTGGCGATCGAGTCGACGTGGCCGTAGCTCATGCCGAGGACGCGGCCGATGTCGCGCAGCGCCGCCTTGGCCGCCATCGTGCCGAAGGTCGCGATCTGGCTCACCGCGTCGCGCCCGTACTTCTCCTTGACGTAGTCGATGACGCGGTCGCGGTTCGCCTGGCAGAAGTCGATGTCGAAGTCGGGCATCGACACGCGCTCGGGATTGAGGAAGCGCTCGAACAGAAGCTCGTAGCGAAGCGGGTCGATGTCGGTGATGTTGAGCGAATACGCGACCAGCGACCCCGCGCCCGAGCCGCGCCCCGGGCCGACCGGGCAGCCGTGCGTCTTCGCCCAGTTGATGAAGTCGGCGACGATCAGGAAGTAGCCGGGGAAGCCCATCTTCAGGATCGTCTCGATCTCGAAGTCGAGCCGGGCGACATAGCTCGGCCGCTCGCGCTCGCGCGCGGCGGGTTCGGGATAGAGCTTCGCTAGGCGCGCCGCCAGCCCGTCATGCGCGGCGATCCGGAAGTACTCGGCCATCGGCGCGCGCACGCCGTCCTTGATCGGCGTCTCGAAGTCCGGCAGCTGCGGCTTGCCGAGGACCAGGTTCAGGTTGCAGCGCTTCGCGATCTCGACGGTGTTGGCGAGCGCGCTCGGCAGGTCGGCGAAGAGCTGCTCCATCTGCGCCTGTGACTTGAAGTACTGCTCGCGGCTGAACCGCTTGACGCGACGCGGGTTGGCGAGCATTTCGCCGTCGGCGACGCAGACGCGCGCCTCGTGCGCCTCGTGGTCGTCGGCGCCCAGGAACTGGACCGAATGCGTCGCGACGACCGGCAGGGCGAGACGCGCCGCAAGCTCGACCGCGGCGCGCACGTGCGCTTCGTTGCCCGCGAGGCCGCAGCGCTGCACTTCGACATAGAAGCGGCGCGGAAACGAGCGGCCGAGCCGCTCGGCGATCGCCGTGGCACGCGGGTCGTCGCCGGCGAGAAGGGCTCGGCCCAGCGCGCCCGCATCGGCGCCCGAAAGGGCGATCAACCCCTCCGCGTGCTCGGCGAGCCACGACCATTCGATGATCGCGTGCCCGCTGGAGGCGTTCTCGATCCAGCCGCGCGACAGCAGATTGCACAGGTTGAGATAGCCGGCCGCGTTCTGCACCAGGAGGACGAGCCGGGTGCAAGCCTTCTCGCCCGATTCCGCCGCCATGCAGACCTCGACGCCGAGGATAGGCTTGACGCCCGCCGCGCGCGCCGCGCGGTAGAACTTGACCGCGCCGAACAGGTTGCTCAGATCGGTGATGGCGAGCGCGCCCTGCGCGTCGGCGGCAGCGGCCTCGACCGCGTCGTCGATCCTGAGCGTGCCGTCGACGACCGAATACTCGGTGTGCGCGCGCAGGTGGACGAAGGCCATGGGACGATTCTAGAGAGCGCGGTGGTGCGGCGGGACCGCGCCGACGTGCTAGGAATTCGCACTCCGGGCACATGTCTTGCCGCGGCCCCACGCCACACGTCCGGCGGCGCTTTGGGCTACCCTGCCGGTCCCGCTTCAGAGGGCGCGCATCGGCGGCGACAAGACCTCATGAGAGTCCCCAAGTTCGCGCTCGGGCGCGCCGCCGGCGGCGCGCTCGCAGCCTGCTACGCGAGCGTCCGCCAGGCCAGCGTCGCGCTGGCCGCGCCGCTCTCCCCCGAAGACTGTCAGGTGCAGTCGATGCCCGACGCGAGCCCGACCAAGTGGCATCTCGCGCACGTCACCTGGTTCTTCGAGACCTTCGTGCTCGAGCGCTTCGAGCCCGGGTTCGTTCCTTTCGATCCTGCCTTTCGCGTCCTCTTCAACAGCTACTACCAGGGGGTCGGCGCGCAGCATCCGCGCGCGCAGCGCGGGTTGGTCACGCGGCCCGACCTCGCGCAGGTGAAACGCTACCGCGCCAACGTCGACGAACGGATCCAGCAAGTGCTCGCCGCGCATGCCGACGACCCCGGGATCGAAGCCCTGGTAACGCTCGGCGTGCAGCACGAGCAGCAACACCAGGAGCTGCTGCTGACCGACATCAAGCACGCGCTCTCGCTCAACCCGCTCGGCGCGGCCTATGCGAAGCGCTGGCCGATGGCGCAGGTGCAGCCGCAGCCGCTGCGCTGGTTCGGCTACGCCGGCGGCCTGGTCGAGCTCGGCCACGACCCGGCGCGCGACGGCGCGTTCTCTTTCGACAACGAGACGCCGCGCCACCGGGCGTTCACGGCGCCGTTCGAGCTGGCGTCGCGGCCGGCGACCTTCGGCGACTACCTCGCCTTCATCGACGACGGCGGCTACCGTCGGCCCGAGCTGTGGCTGTCGATGGGCTGGGACTGGGTGCGCGCAGGTGCGCGCAGCGCACCGCTCTACTGGCGCCACGAGGAAGGGCGCTGGCGCATCCACACGCTGCAGGGCGCCGTCGATGTCGATCCGCACACGCCGGTCTGCCACCTCAGCTACTTCGAGGCCGACGCGTTCGCGCGCTGGTCGGGCGCGCGGCTGCCGACCGAGCTCGAGTGGGAGCTCGCTGCGCGCACGCTCGCCGCACCGGTCGCCGGCAACTTCGCCGATCGCGGAGCGTTCCATCCGCTGCCCCAGAAGGCTCCGGTGGGGAACGAGCCGGTGCAGATGTTCGGCGACGTCTGGGAGTGGACGCAGTCGGCGTACCTGCCCTACCCGCGCTACCGGCCGCTGCCGGGTGCCGTCGGCGAGTACAACGGCAAATTCATGTGCAACCAGCTCGTCCTGCGCGGCGGCTCGTGCGCGACGCCGCCCGGGCACGTCCGCGCGAGCTACCGCAACTTCTTCTCGCCAGACGCGCAGTGGCAGTTCAGCGGCGTGCGCCTGGCGCGCGACGCCTAGGCCTACGCGTCAGGCGTTGCGCACGCCGACAAACGCCGCGGCAGCGGCGGGCGTCACGCCGCGGCGCGGCGCGACTCGATGCTCAAGCGGCCGGGACCGAAGGCGGCGAGCACGAGCATGCCGCCGGCAATCGACAGGTTCTTCAGGAAGTTGATCTGCTGCATCATCTTCGCGGCCTCGGGGGCAGCCCAGAAGGCGTGGAACACGAAGGCCGTGAGCAGCGTGAAGCCGGCGAGCACGAGCGCCGCCTGGCGCGTATAGAAGCCGGTGACGAGCGCCAGGCCGCCGCCGAGCTCGACCAGGATCGTCAGCACCGCGACGACGGTCGGAATCGGCAGGTGCTGCGCCGCGATGTAGCCGACGGTGCCCTCGAAGCCGGCGATCTTGCCGAATCCGGACAGGACGAAGAGCAGGCCGAGCAGGATGCGGCCGGCGAGGACGGTGAAGTTCTGGAGCGAGGTGGGCATGATGGCTCGATGGGTTTTGAAGGAAGGAAAACGAAATCAGTGGAGATCGAAGACCAGGACTTCCGCCTGGCTGCCGCGGGAGATCTGGAGGGCGCGCTCGTCGGTGAGGCCGGCGGCGTCGCCTGCTTCGAGTCGTTGGCCGTTGACGTCGACGCTGCCGCGCACGACGTGCACGTAGGTCTTGCGCAGCGGGTCGAGCGCACGCTCGATCGACTCCTCGCCATCGACGAGCGCTGCCGAGATCGATGCGTCGGCATGGAGCGTCACCGAGCCGTCGCGCCCGTCGGGCGAGGCGACCAAGCGCAGCACGCCGCGCTTGGAAGCGTCGTCGAAGTGCTTCTGCTCGTAGCCCGGCGCGATGCCGCGCACGTTGGGCTCGATCCAGATCTGCAGGAAGTGAGTCGTCCGGTCGGGCGCGTTGTTGAACTCGCTGTGCTGCACGCCGCGCCCGGCGCTCATCCGCTGGACGTCGCCCGGACGGATGATCCCGCCGGCGCCGCCTGCCGCGCCGGTGCCCAGGCTGTCGCGATGGGCGAGCTCGCCGGCCAGCACGTAGCTGACGATCTCCATGTCGCGGTGGCCGTGCGTGCCGAAGCCGCTGCCCGGCGCGATGCGGTCCTCGTTGATGACGCGCAGGTTGCCGAAGCCCATGTGGCGCGGGTCGTGGTAGTCGGCGAACGAGAAGCTGTGCTTGCTCTTCAGCCAGCCGTGGTCGGCGTCGCCGCGTTCCGAGGATTTGCGCAAGGTGATCATGAATGCTCCTGAGCGATGGAATGTAGGGGCCGGGCGGCGTTGCACCAGCGGCCCGGGCTTGAAGCTCCCGTTCAAATAAAATGAAGGCGCCGTGACCGCATCGAGACCCGACCCGCGCAACGTCCTCACGCCGGAAGCGCTGACGATGATGGACGCGATCGCGCGCAGCGGCAGCTTCGCGGCAGCGGCGCGCCTGCTCGGCAAGGTGCCTTCAGCGCTGACCTACAACGTGCGCCAGCTCGAGGACGCGCTCGACGTGCTGCTGTTCGACCGCCGCTCGCGCCAGGCGACGCTGACCGCCGCCGGCCGCGAGCTGCTCGAGGAAGGGCGGCGCCTGCTCGAGCAGATCGACGCGGTGGCGAACCGGGTCAAGCGCGTCGCGACCGGCTGGGAGACACAGCTCACGGTCGTCGTCGACGACGTCGTCTCGCGCTCGACCATCCTCGATCTTTGCGCCGACTTCTACGCCGAAACCGCCGTCGCGTCGCACGGCGAGCGGACGGCTGCGCCCGGTGCACCGCCGACGCGGCTGCGCATCCGCACCGAGGTGCTGGCCGGGACGCTCGAGGCGCTCGTGACCGGGCAGGCGGATCTGGCGCTCGGCGTGGGGATGAACCGCGAGCTGCCGAGCGGCCTGGCGATGAAGGAGCTCGGCTCGATCTGCTTCGTGTTCGCGGTCGCCCCGCATCATCCGCTCGCGTCGGCCGCCGAGCCGATCGACGATGCCGAGATCGTCCGCCATCGCGCGGTCGCCGTCGCCGACTCTGCACATCGGCTGACGCCGGTGACGGTGAACCTGCTGCCGGGGCAGGAAGTCCTCACCGTGAGCGACATGCAGGCGAAGATCGCCGCCCTGCTGCGCGGCATCGGCTGCGGCTTCGTGCCGGAGCCGACGGTCCGCGACGCGATCGCCGCCGGCACGCTCAAGGTCAAGACCGTGCAGCGGGCGCGCGCGCCGGCGCGCTTCGCCTACGCCTGGCGCGCACCGCTCGGCAAGGGCGGCAAGATGCAGCCGGGGCTCGGCCTCAAGTGGTGGCTCGAGCGCCTCGATGGCGCGACGACGCGACGAGCGCTCCTCGAGCGCTATGGCGCCGAGCCGGTCGACGCGGCGCGCTGACGCGCGCCGCGAGCCGAGACGTGATGGACGCGGTGGACGCGACGCGCGCTCGCTACGTCGGCCGCTTCGCGCCTTCGCCGACCGGGCTGCTGCACGCCG
>DASXXO010000383.1:0-8432 GCA_036503045.1 Caldimonas sp.
TGTGCACTTCAGTCGTGCTTACACTGCGGCGTGCGCAACATCGTCTTCATCGGCGGCGGCAACATGGCGCAGGCGCTCGTTGGCGGCCTCGTCAAAGGCGGTCGCCCGGGGGCCTCGATCATCGTCATCGAGCCGAGCGAAGCCACCCGCCGGCGCCTGGTCGGCCGCTACGGCGCCACCGCGCGGTCGGCGGCGGGGCCGTTCATGGAAGCCGCGGAGATCATCGTCTGGGCGGTCAAGCCGCAGGCTTTCGAGGCGGCGGCCAAGCCTTGCGAGGGACATATCGGCGCTGCGCTGCACGTCAGCGTGATGGCAGGCGTGCGCAGCGACGCGATCGCCGCCGCGACCGGCAGCGAGCGCGTCGTTCGCGCGATGCCGAACACGCCGGCGCTGATCGGCCAGGGCATCGCCGGCTTGTTCGCACGCGCCGCCGTCACCGAGGAAGACCGTGCCGACGCGACGGCGCTGCTCGGCCCGACAGGCGAGCTCATCTGGATCGCCGACGAGGCGCAGCTCGACGCCGTCACCGCGCTCTCCGGCTCCGGGCCGGCCTATGTGTTCCTCGTCCTCGAGGCGCTCCTCGACGCCGGGCGTCAGATGGGGCTGCCGCCGCAGGTGGCGCGCCGCCTTGCCGAGCAGACGGTCGCCGGCTCGGCTGCGCTCGCAGCCGCATCGCCGGAAGCGCCGGCCGAATTGCGCCGCCACGTGACCTCGCCCGGCGGCACCACCGAAGCCGCGGTCAACGTGCTCGAAGCACGCGCCGTGCGCGAAGCGTTCGTCGCCGCCGTGCTCGCCGCGCGCGCCAAAGCCGAGGCGCTCGGCAAGGCCGCTTCTGCTGCCGCCCCCCGATCCACTCTGCTGCCGCCGCCGTGAGCTAGCTCTCATATCTCGCACCGACTGCGATGAGCCCATGGCATACCTACCTCGCGCAGGTCGATCGGGTCCTGTGCCCTACCTCGGGCCGCTCGCGCGCTGGTCTGAGACGCTGAAGCACCCCAAGCGCGCCCTGATCGTCGACGTGTCGATCGAGATGGACGACGGCAAGGTCGCGCACCTCGAGGGCTTTCGCGTCCAGCACAACCTCTCGCGCGGGCCCGGCAAGGGGGGAGTGCGCTAACCACCCCGACGTGACGCTCGAGGAGGTGATGGCGCTCGCGGCGTGGATGACCGTCAAGTGCGCCGCGGTCAACCTGCCGTACGGCGGCGCCAAGGGCGGCATCCGCTGCGAGCCGAAGCAGCTTTTGCTCAAGGAGCTCGAGCGGATCACGCGCCGCTACACGAGCGAGATCGGCATCATCATCGGCCCGCAGCGCGATATTCCCGCGCCCGACGTGAACACCAACGCCCAGGTCATGGCCTGGATGATGGACACGTACTCGATGAACACTGGCACGACGGCGACCGGCGTCGTGACCGGTAAGCCTTTGCATCTTGGAGGCTCGCTGGGCTGTGTCAAGGCGACCGGACGCGGCGTCTTCGTCACCGGCCGCGAGGCGGCGCGCCGGCTCGGGCTCAAGCTCGACGGCGCGCGCGTCGCCGTGCAGGGCATGGGCAATGTCGGGGCCTCGGCGGCCGAGCTGTTCGTCGGCGCCGGCGCGAAGGTCGTCGCCATGCAGGACCATACCGGCACGCTCATCAACCCGCGCGGCTTCGACATGGCGACGACGATGCCTGCAATCAGGCACGACGCCGGCATCGCCAACGTGAAAGGCGGCGAGCGGATCGACAACAAGTCGTTCTGGGACGTCGACTGCGACATCCTCATCCCCGCCGCGCTCGAAGGGCAGATCACGCCCGTGCGCGCGCAGCGCATCAAGGCCAAGCTCGTCCTCGAAGGCGCCAACAGGCCGACCCTGCCCGAGGCCGACGACGTCCTCGGCGACCGCAACGTGCTGGTCGTCCCCGACGTGATCTGCAACGCCGGCGGCGTCACTGTCAGCTACTTCGAGTGGGTGCAGGACTTCTCGTCGTTCTTCTGGACCGAGGACGAGATCAACGTGCGACTCGACAAGATCATGGTCGACGCGCTGCGCAAGATCTGGGACACCGCCGATCGCCACAAGGTCAGCCTGCGCACTGCGACCTTCGCCGTCGCGTGCGAGCGCATCCTCATCGCGCGCGAAGAGCGCGGGCTTTACCCGTAGCCGCGTTTTCGGAAAAGCGGCCCCGAAGGGGCTCCCTCTTGGAGCGGGAGCGAAGCGGGGAGGAAGCACTTCCTGTCGGGCTCAGCCGCTGCCCCCGGGCCCCTACGGCTCCAGGGGCAGCGGCGACGCGGGCTTGATCTCTTCCAAGGCGATCATCGAACGGACGTCGTCGATGCCCGGCACCTGCATTAACCGGTCGGTGAGGAAAAGGCTCAGGCTCTTGAGGTCGTGGGCGACGACCTTGAGCAGATAGTCGTCCTCGCCCGAGACGCTGTAGCACTCGAGGATCTGCGGAAACGCGCGGATCTCGGCCTCGATCTCGCGCACCCGGCCGAAGTCGTCGCCACCGATGCTGACGCTGACGTACGCCGTCACCGCGAAGCCGATCGCCTCGGGCGCGACGTCGGCGCGGTATCCGCGGATGACGCCGCGCTCCTCGAGCGAGCGGACGCGCCGGAAGCACTGCGGGGCCGACAGATGAATGCGCGCCGCAAGATCTACGTTGGAGATCCGGCCGTCGGTCTGGATGGCCTCGAGAATCTTGCGGTCGATGGCGTCGAGGCGTGCGGTCATGGGTCAGCGAATGGGCATTGGATGCACGAATCTTGTGTGATCATGGCGAATCGCGCAAGGATCAGAAAGCACATTGCGCCCCTTTGACGGCACACTGCGGGCTGACTTGGAGTGCCCATGACCCTCGACACCGCCCTGCGGCCCACGACCGCCGCGACCCTGCCGATCGATCACGGCCACCGCGACGCGACGCCGGCAGCGCTCGAGCGCCGCTTCGGCGCCGCCAACTACCACCCGCTCCCCGTGACGCTGCAGCGCGGCGCCGGCGTGTGGCTGTTCGACACCGACGGGCGCCGCTATCTCGACATGATGTCGGCCTACTCTGCCGTCAGCTTCGGCCACGGCCACCCTGCGCTCGTCCACGCGCTGGTCGAGCAGGCGACGCGCCTTGCGGTGACGAGCCGAGCCTTCCACACCGACCGGCTGGGCCCGTTCCTGCGCGCGGTCTGCCAGACCACCGGCATGGCCAAGGCGCTGCCGATGAACACCGGCGCCGAGGCGGTCGAGACGGCTGTGAAGGCGGCGCGCAAGTGGGCCTACAAGATCAAGCGCGTTCCGGAAGGCCGCGCCGAGATCATCGTTGCCGCGGGCAACTTCGCCGGCCGGACGACGACCATCGTCGGCTTCTCGAGCGAAGCGCAGTACCGCGACGGCTTCGGCCCGTTCGCGCCGGGCTTTGTCAGCGTGCCGTTCGGCGATGCAGCGGCGCTCGAGGCGGCCATCACGCCCGAAACGGCCGCGTTCCTCGTCGAGCCGGTCCAGGGCGAGGCAGGGATCATCGTTCCGCCGGCGGGCTACCTGGCGCGCGCGCGCGAGATCTGCACCCGGCACGGAATCCTCCTGATCTGCGACGAAGTGCAGACCGGCCTCGGCCGGACCGGCGCGCTGCTCGCGTGCGACCACGACGGCATCCGGCCTGACGGGCTCGTCCTCGGCAAGGCGCTCGGCGGCGGACTGCTGCCGGTGAGCGCGTTCCTCGCCCGCGACGACGTGATGGCGGTCTTCGCTCCCGGCGACCACGGCAGCACGTTCGGCGGCAACCCGCTCGCCGCTGCGGTCGGCGAAGCCGCGCTCGATCTGCTCGTGCGCGAGCGGCTCTCCGAGCGCGCGCGCGTGCGCGGCGACGAGCTGCTCGCCAAGCTGCGCGCGATCGAGCACCCTGCGATCGCCGAGGTGCGCGGCAAGGGGCTCCTGATCGGCGTCGAGATCGATCCCGCGGTGGCGAGCGCGCGCACCGTGTGCGAAGGGCTGCTCGCGCGCGGCGTGCTGAGCAAGGACACGCACGGCACCGTCGTGCGCTTCGCGCCGCCGCTCGTGGTCGAGAGTGAGCACGTCGACCTCGCCGTCGGGGCGCTTGCCGAGACCTTGCGCTCGCTGCCGACCCGCGCCGTCTGAACAGCGCGTCGTCAGCGCAGCGCGAACTGCGCGCCGACGCCGGCGAAGACTGCGAAGCCGAGCCAGTGGTTGACGCGGAACGCGCGGAAGCACCCTTCGCGCGTGCGCGTGCGGATCAGCGTGAAGTGCCAGCACGCGATCAGCGCGGCGACCGTGACGCCCGTGAAATACGGCCAGCCGTAGCCGAGGCCCGCCCCCACGAAGGCCCAGATCGCGAGGTACGCTGCGTAGGACAGCATCACCGCGGCCACGTCGAAGCGGCCGAGCGTGATCGCCGAGGTTTTGATGCCGATCCTGAGGTCGTCGTCGCGATCGACCATCGCGTACTCGGTGTCGTAGGCGAGCACCCAGAACAGGTTGCCGACGAGCAGCCACCAGGCCAGTGGGGGCACGGCGCCGGCGAGCGCGTCGAGCGCCCATGATCCGCCGCGCACGGCGGCGAACGCCATCGGAATGCCGAAGCTGAACGCGACTCCGAGGATCGCCTGCGGCATCGCGAAGACGCGCTTGCTGAACGGATAGACCAGTGCGAGCGCGAGCGCGACGACGCTCCAGGCGACCGCCGCGGGCGCGGTTGTCAGCACGAGGGCATACGCGAGCAGCGCGAGCACCGCGCCGATGGCCAGCGCTTCGCCGACCCCGACCGCGCCGGCTGTCACCGGACGAAGCGCGGTGCGCTTGACGTGCCGGTCGAACTCGCGGTCGGCGACGTCGTTGGCTGCACAGCCCGCGCTTCTCATCATGAACGTGCCGGCGATGAAGACCACGAGCAGGTGCCAGCCCGGGAATCCGCCGGCGGCGATCCAGAGCGCCGAGAGCGTCGGCCAGAGCAGAAGCAGGGTTCCGGCCGGCCGGTCCCAGCGGATCAGGTCGAGGTACAGCGACAGCTTGCTGCGCGCGGCCGGGACGGTCATGTTCATCGCGAAACCATGCGTTGCAGTCGTATCAACGAGGGCATAGTTGGCGTTCGGGGCGAGGTGCGGGTGCGCGGCTTGGGTCGAAGCGACGTTACCTTCTCATCCTCGGACCAGGAGCAATCCATGAAGACCATTCTCGCCCTCGTTCTCGCCGTCGGCGCGGTCGGCAACGCCGCCGCGCAGACGAGCGTCTCGATCGGCATCAGCCAGCCCGGCGTCTACGGGCGCATCCAGATCGGCGACGTTCCGGCTCCCGCGCTGTACCGCCCCGAACCGGTGATCATCGTCCCGCCGCGCGTCGTCGTGCAGCAGCAACCGGTGTACCTCTACGTTCCGCCGGCGCAGCAGCAGAACTGGCGCCGCTACTGCGGCAGCTACCACGCGTGCGGCCAACCGGTCTACTTCGTTCGCGACGAATGGGTGCGCGAGCGCTGGGAGCACGAGCATCCGGACCAGGGCCACCATCGCGGCTGGGACAAGCACGAAGACCACGGCCACGACAAAGACAAGCACGGGCACGACTGAGGAAGCCTAGCGTCGCACCGCGGCGGCGCCGCTGCGCCGCGACGCGCTACCCCTCGAGCTGCCTCTGGAAAACGAGGCCCGCGTGCTCGCGCAGCGCGTGGAAGTGGATCTTCGGCCAGTTCGCCTCGATCGCGCGCAGCTCGGGCGCGTATTCGACCAGCACCGTCGGCGCATCGACCGCGTCGTAGGCGACGCGGTGCTGGTTAGCGTCGATGAAGCGTTGCAGCTCGCGCGCTCCGCCGTCTTCGGGCTCGGACGTCACCCAGCGCGCGACCTGGAAGCGGCTCGGCTGGATGCGCGCCTTGACGCCGTATTCGTGCTCGAGGCGGTGCGCGACGACCTCGAACTGCAGCTGGCCGACGGCGCCGAGCAGCAGCACCGACCCCGCCACTGGCCGGAACACTTGGATCGCGCCTTCCTCGCCGAGCTGCGTCAGCCCTGCGCGCAGCTGCTTGGTGCGGAGCGGGTCGGCGACCTCGACCGAGCGGAACATCTCCGGAGCGAAGAACGGCAGGCCGGTGAACTGAAGCGCCTCCCCTTCGGTCAGCGTGTCGCCGAGCTGCAGCACGCCATGGTTCGGGATGCCGATGATGTCGCCGGCATAGGCCTCGTCGAGCAGCTCGCGTCGTTGCGAGAGGAAGCTCACGACCGTGTTCGGGCGGAGCTCCTTGCCAGAGCGAACGACCTTGAGGCGCATGCCACGCTCGAAGTGTCCGGAGGCGACGCGCACGAAGGCGATCCTGTCGCGGTGCGCCGGGTCCATGTTGGCCTGGATCTTGAAGACGACGCCGCTGAACTTGGGCTCGTCGGGTTCGACCGTTCGCTGCAACGCGACGCGCTCGCCCGGCGGCGGCGCGAGGTCGACGAGCGCATCGAGCACCTCGCGCACGCCGAAGTTGTTGATCGCCGAGCCGAAGAACATCGGCGTCTGGTGGCCGGCGAGGAACGCCGGCCGGTCGAACGCCGGCGCCGCGTCGCGCAGCAGCTCGATGTCGTTCTTCGCGTGCGCGTACTCGTCGCCGAAGCGCTCGGCATACGCCGGGTTGTCGAGCCCCGCGAGGAGCTCGTCGTCGGCGCCGCTCTTGCCATTGACACGGTCCTGGCCCGGAACGAACACGCGCATCTGCTCGGCGCGCAGGTCCATCACGCCGTGGAAGCGCTTGCCCATGCCGACCGGCCAAGTGAACGGAACGACGCTCATGCCAAGCTCGCGCTCGATCTCGTCCATCAGCGCGAGCGGCTCCCGCACCTCGCGGTCCATCTTGTTGACGAAGGTGAGGATCGGCGTGTTGCGCGCGCGGCAGACCTGCAGCAGGCGTCGCGTCTGCGGCTCGACGCCGTTGGCGGCGTCGATCACCATCAGCGCCGCGTCGACTGCGGTCAGCACGCGGTAGGTGTCCTCGGAGAAGTCCTGGTGGCCGGGGGTGTCGAGCAGGTTGATGACCGCGCCGCGGTACTCCATCTGCATCACCGACGAAGCGACCGAGATGCCGCGCTGCTTCTCGATCTCCATCCAGTCAGAGGTCGCGTGGCGCGATGCCTTGCGCGCCTTCACCGAGCCGGCGATCTGGATCGCGCCGGAGAAGAGCAGGAGCTTTTCGGTGAGGGTCGTCTTGCCGGCGTCGGGGTGCGAGATGATGGCGAAGGTGCGGCGGCGCTGCACCTCGGTGCTGAGTTCGGTCATGGCGCTGAAGTATCGCCAGAAAGAGAGCGCCGTTTGCCGCGCCGCGGCGCGAAGACGCCGAAGCAGCCCTGCGCGAGATCGAGAAGGCGCCTTTCGGCAAGCGCTTCCAGCAGTTCGACCGGGGGCTGATCGGCATCACGTTGATCGTGCCGGGATCGATGCGCGCCGCAAGGCGTCCTCGACGCCACCGAGGGGCACCTCGGCGTGCCGCCGGCGGCGCAACGAGCGCCGGCATGGTTCGTGCAGTACACGCGCCGGTATACCAGCACGCACCAGACCGTTGCATGGCCGACGCGCATCCGCTCACGATCGACGACCGGCGCGACACGTACGGCGTACGAAGCGGGTGCGTCGCGCGAACTGCTGGTCGCCTGGCAGCGCCGACTCGAAGTCGAGAGCCCGCTTGGCGGGTGGATCACGGTCGTCGACCGCGCCGGTATCGAGTAGCAGGCGGCGACGCGCGCCGTGCGCTGCGGCGACGCGGCCGTGCGGCGGCGGCAGCTGCCGCTCTTCGGCGTCCCGTTCGCGGCCAAGGACAACATCGACGTCGCGGGCCTGCCGACGACCGCCGCGTGCCGGGCGTTTCGCCGCATCGCCGAAGCGCACGCGCACGCCATCGAGAAGCCGATCGCGCCGGCGCGGTCTGCCTCGGCAAGACCAACCTCGACCCGTTTGCGACCGGCCTTGTCGACACGCGCTCGCCGTGCGGCCTGCCGAGCAGCTCGTACGTCGCCGACCGCATCAGCGGCGGCTCGCCCTCGGGGTCGCCGGCAAACGCTGCGCACGGATTCGTGTGCGAGGCGCATGCCGTCGGGGGCGCGCTCGGCATCAGCGCGCACGGCGGCGGGCGCGCGTACCTCGCCAGCCTGGCGGCCGTGGCCGAGCGCGCCCCGGACACTTGATCGCATACCCGTTCGCCCTTTCACCCACCAGGAGCTGAGATGACATCGCACCCCGCCCGACGCCGGCTCCCCGCGCTAGCGATCACCGAGGCTCCCGACGGAGGCCGCCGCGCGATCGTCGCCGCGGTCGCGAGCGCCGCGGCCGTCGCCGCGCTCGGCGTGCCGCTGCGTGTGCGCGCGCAGGCAGCCGCCAAGATCCGCATCGGCTTCTGGCCGGTCGCCGCCGGCCTGCCGTTCTTCGCCGCGGTGGAGAAGGGCTACTTCAAGGAAGCCGGCGTCGACGTCGAGGCGG
>DASXXO010000384.1:0-9729 GCA_036503045.1 Caldimonas sp.
AAGCGATCGACGGCAAGATCGCCGGCAAGCAGATCGTCGCCAACGAGGCGCACGAGCCGGCAGCCGGCGGCGCGCAGGTGATCGACCTCGTCGAGGCGCTGCGCGCGAGCCTGGGCAAGGGCGGCGCGGCGAAGAAGGCCGCGCCGGCGAAGGCCGCCGAGGCGGAGCCAGCGCCGGGCGAGGCGACGGCGAAGGAACGCAAGGGCGTGCGGCGCGCCGCCAAGGTCGAAGAAGCTGCCCCGGCGCGCGCGCGGGCGAAGAAGTGACCGGCAGGGAAGAAGCGAGCACCTACACGATCCGCGGCATCCAGGAGATGCTGGGCCTCTCGCGCGGCGTCATCTCCGGCCTCATTGCCTCCGGCTTCGTCACGCCGAGCCGCGGCCCGCGCAACGAGTACCGCTTCACCTTCCGCGAGGTCGTGCTGCTGCGCACCGCGGTCGAGCTGCGCGCGGCGCGCATCCCGCAGCGCAAGATCCTCGCTTCGCTGCGCAAGCTCCGGGCGACGCTACCGGCCGAGCTGCCGCTCACGGGCTTGCGCATCACCGCGGTCGGCAACGACGTCACGGTGCGCGACGGCGGCGCGCAGTGGCAGGCTGACACCGGCCAGCTCGTGATGGACTTCGACGTCGCGCCGTCTGCGGGAACGGTTGCCTTCCTGCAGCGCACGCCGGCGCGCCCGACGCCGCCGCCGGCCGACGCCGCCGCGTGGTTCAGCCGCGCGGAGGCGCTCGAGGCGAGCGATCGGCGCGCTGCCGAGTCGGCGTACCGGCGCGTCTTGGCGATCGACCCGACGCATGGCGATGCGTACCTCAACCTCGGCGCGCTGCTCTGCGAGAGCCACCGGTACGACGAGGCGGTCGCGCTCTACGACCAAGCGCTGCGCAGAAAACCCAACGAGGCGCTGCTCCACTTCAACCGCGCGATCGCGCTCGAGGATCGCGGCGACGCCGCCGCGGCGCTCGCGAGCTACCACGCATGCCTGCGCCTCGCCCCCGACCTCGCCGACGCGCACTACAACGCGGCGCGCTTGCACCAGCAGCTCGGCGACGCCAGGCAGGCGGTGCGCCACTTCAACGCCTACCGGCGCCTGCAGCGGCCGCGCTGACCGGCGGCCGGCGCGGCGAGCGATGCCGGCACGCGCGGGCGCCGCGCCGTATCCTCGTCGCTTCGCAACGACGCGCCTGGCGCCGCGCCATGAGCCATCTGTTCGAGCCGCTCCAGATCGGCGCGCTCCGCCTCGCCAACCGCATCATCGTCGCGCCGATGTGCCAGTACTCGGCCGACGAAGGCTCGGCCACCGACTGGCACCTGATCCATCTCGGCCAGCTCGCGCTCTCGGGGGCGGGACTCCTGATCATCGAGGCCACCGCGGTCTCGCCCGAGGGCAGGATCACCGCGAGCGACCTCGGGCTCTACGGCGATGCGAACGAAGCGGCGCTCGCGCGCGTCCTCGCCGCGGTGCGCGCGCATGCGCCACTACCGATCGGCATGCAGCTCGCGCACGCCGGCCGGAAGGCCTCGAGCCGCGCTCCGTGGCAGGGCGGCGCGCAGGTCCCGCATGACGAGCCCGGCGGCTGGACCGCGGTCGCGCCTTCGGCCGCGCCCCATGCGCCGAGCGAGGAGCCGCCGCTCGCGCTCGACGCCGCCGGCATGCGAAAGATCCGCGACGACTTCGCCGCCGCGGCGAAGCGCGCCGCGCGCCTTGGCATCGACGGCGTCGAGATCCACGCGGCGCACGGCTACCTGCTGCACCAGTTCCTCTCGCCGATCGCCAACAAGCGCAGCGACGCCTATGGCGGAAGCCTCGAGAACCGGATGCGCTTTCCGCTCGAGATCTTCGACGTCGTGCGCGCCGCGTTCCCTGCCGAAAGGCCGGTCTGGGCGCGCATCTCGGCGACCGACTGGGTGCCGGGCGGCTGGGACATCGACGGCACGGTCGCGCTCTCGCTGGCCTTGCAGGCGCGCGGCTGCGCGGCGATCCACGTCTCGAGCGGCGGCGTCTCGCCGCAGCAGAAGATCTCGGTCGGCCCGGGCTACCAGGTGCCGTTCGCGCAGCGCGTCAAGGCCGAGGTCGGGCTGCCGACGATCGCGGTCGGCCTCATCACCGAGCCCGAGCAGGCCGAGGCGATCATCGCCAGTGGCGAGGCCGACGCGGTCTCGCTCGCCCGCGCGATGCTCTACGACCCGCGCTGGCCATGGCACGCCGCGGCCGCGCTCGGCGCGCGCGTCGTCGCGCCGCAGCAGTACTGGCGCTCGCAGCCGCGCCAGTACAAGGACCTGTTCGAGAACGCGTCGTTCGGCGCGCGTTGATGCGATGGAGAAGATGCGATGAAGCTGAATCCGCTCGGCCGCACGGGCCTCTTCGTCTCCGAGCTCTGCCTCGGCACCATGACCTTCGGCGGCGGCGACGAGGGCATCTGGGCGCGGATCGGCCGCCTGCAGCAGGACGAGGCGGAGCGCATCGTCGGCAGCGCGATCGACGCCGGCATCAACTTCATCGACACCGCCGACGTCTACGCGGCAGGTCGCTCCGAGCAGATCACCGGCCAGGCGCTCAGGAACCTGAAGGTGCCGCGCGAGCGCGTCGTCGTCGCGACCAAGGTCTTCGGCGAGACCGGCAGCGGCCCCAACGAGCGCGGCGCGACGCGCAGCCACATCGTCGCGGCGCTGAAGGAGAGCCTGCGCCGCCTGCAGCTCGACCATGTCGACCTCTACCAGATCCACGGCTTCGATCCGGCGACCCCGATCGAGGAGACGGTGCGCGCGCTCGACACCATGGTCGAGCATGGCCACGTGCGCTCCATCGGCGTCTCGAACTGGGCGGCGTGGCAGATCATGAAGGCGCTCGGTATCGCCGAGCGGCTTGGCCTCGCCAGGTTTGAGAGCCTGCAGGCGTACTACACGATCGCCGGCCGCGACCTCGAGCGCGAGCTGGTGCCGATGCTCGAGAGCGAAGGGCTCGGCCTGATGGTGTGGAGTCCGCTCGCGGGTGGCTTCCTGAGCGGCAAGTACGGTCGCGACCAGCAGGGCGAGGCGGGCAGCCGGCGCACCGCATTCGACTTTCCGCCGGTCGACAAGGACCGTGCCTACGACGTCATCGACGCGATGCGCGAGATCGCCGGCGCGCGCGGGGTTTCGGTGGCCCAGGTCGCGCTCGCCTGGCTGCTGCACCAGCCGGTCGTGACGAGCGTGATCATCGGTGCCAGGAAGCCCGAGCAGCTCGCCGACAACCTCGCCGCCGTCGACGTCGCGCTCGGCGCCGACGAGCTCGCGAAGCTCGACGCGGTCAGTAAGCTCCCTGCCGAGTACCCGGGCTGGATGTTCACGCGCCAGGGCGAGGTGCGCAGGAAGCAGCTCGCCGCTGCACGCCGGCCGGTCGTCGCCAGGGGGAGCTGACCATGGACGGGCGCAAGGTCTGCGTCGTCACCGGGTCGTCGTCGGGCATCGGCGCGGCGACGGTGCGGCTATATGCTCGGCGTGGCTGGAATGTCGTGGTCAATTTCTCGCGCGAGGCGGCGCCTGCCGAAGCCGTCGCGGCCGAATGCCGCGCCTTCGGCGCCGAGGCGATCGTCGCCCGCGCCGACGTGGCGAGTGATGCCGACTGCCGCGCCTTCGCGGCCGAGGTCGAGCGGCGCTTCGGGCGCGCCGACGTGCTCGTCAACAACGCCGGCACGACCCGGTACGTCGCCGCCAAGGACCTCGCCGGCCTTGGGGCCGACGACTTCCAGCGCATCTACTCCGTCAACGTCGTCGGCGCTTTCCACATGGCGCGCGCGTTCGAGCCGCTGCTTGCGAGGAATGAAGGTGCCGCGATCGTCAATGTCTCGTCGATCGCCGCGCTGATGGGGGTCGGCTCGTCGCTGGCCTACATGGCGAGCAAGGGTGCGCTCAACGCGCTCACGGTGGGGCTCGCGCGCGCGCTGGCACCGGCGATCCGCGTCAACGCGATCGCCCCGGGCTTGGTCGAGACGCCCTGGATGCCGAAGCTCCTCGGCGCGGAGCGCTACGCGGCGACGGTCCGGGGCTATCGCGCACGCGCCGCGCTCGACGCGGTGATCACTGCCGACGACGTCGCCGAGGCGGCGTGGTTCCTCGGCGCCTCGGCAGCCAAGACGACCGGCGAGGTGCTCCTGCTCGACGCCGGCCTGCGCCTGACGCGCGGCTGAACCGCGCCCAAGCGGCAGCTCGCGGGCGGCGACTGCTGATGGCCATCCCTTACGGGCAACACGGTCAAAGCAGCTGAGTCCCCGGTGACCGGGGCCTCCGGTCACGCGGCGCGGGCACGCGGCGACCCGACAATGGCACGATGCCGTCGTCGCCCGCCGCCAGCCCGCCTCGCTTCGGCCACGCGATGCTGGCCGAGTTCCCGCTCGAGCGCGGCGCGGTCTACCTGAACCACGGGACGGTCGGCGTCACGCCGCTCGTGGTGATGCGCGCGCGCAGCGCGCTGCTCGACGAGATCGAGCGCCATCCGGCGCGCTTCATGATCCGCGAGCTGACGAGCCTCGGGATGTCGGCGCCGCCGCAAGCGCCGCGCCTGCGCGCTGCCGCGGCGGAGGTCGCGCGCTTTCTCGGCGCCGACGAAGGGCTCGCCTTCATCGACAACGCGACGAGCGGAATCAACGCCGTGCTGCGCTCGTTCCCGCTTGCGCCGGGCGACGAGATCCTCATCCACGACCACGCCTACGGCGGCGTCGCGCGCGCGCTCGCGTTCATCGCCCGCGAGCGCGGTGCCGCGGTCGCGCGCGTCGCCCTGCCGTTCCCGGCGCGCGACCCGGCCGACTTCGTGCGCGCCGTCGAGCAGGCGATCACATCGCGCACGCGCCTCGCGCTGCTCGACCACGTGACCTCGGAGACCGCGCTCGTCCTGCCGCTCGCCGAGATGGCCGCGGCGTGCCGCGCGCGCGGCGTCGCCGTGCTGGTCGACGGCGCGCATGCGCCCGGAGCGATCGACGTCGACATCGCCGCCCTCGGCGTCGACTGGTACGTCGCCAACCTGCACAAGTGGGCGTTCGCGCCGCGCAGCTGCGGGGTCCTGTGGGCAGCGCCCGAGCGGCGCGCGGGCCTCCATCCGTGCGTCCTGTCGTGGGACGTGACGAGCGGCGACTGGCTGCAGGAGTTCGACTGGACCGGAACGCGCGATCCATCGCCCTGGCTCGCTGCGCCGACGGCGCTCGAGTTCATGCGCGACGTGATCGGCACAGGTGCGATGCGGCGCCACAACCATGCGCTCGCGTGGGAGAGCGCCCGGCTGCTCGCCGAGCGCTGGCGGCGCGACTGGCCGACGCCCGAATCGATGGTCGGCTGCATGGTCACGGTCGCCATGCCCGAGCGGCTCGGGCCGGTCGATGCGATCAGCGCGCAGCGCCTGCGCGACGCGCTGCTCGAGCGCCATGCGATCGAGGTGCCGGTGATCGCGCGCGCCGGGGCGCTCTGGCTGCGCGTGTCGCTGCAGGTCTACAACGAGGCGGCCGACGTCGAGCGCCTGGCCGAAGCGGTCGAGTCGCTGCGTTGACTTTTCCACGGCCGCGCGCCGTCGCCTGTGGCCTCGACGCGGAGCCATCAGAATGCCGTCCGTGCACAGTCCTCGCCCCGCCGCGCGCGCCGACGCATTCCGCCGGCCGATGATCGGCGCCCGATGAAGCCGGTCCCGCTGCGCCATCGGCTCCTGTTGCTCGCGGCAGTCGCGATCCTGCCGCTCGCGCTGATGTCGGGCGTCGCGCTGCAGGCGCTGCTCGAGCAGCAACGCCGGCAGGCCGAACAGTCGTCGCTCGACCTCGCGCGCGCGCTCGCCACCGCGGTCGACACCGAGCTGCGGCTCACGGTGTCTGCGCTGGAATCGCTCGCGCTGACCGAACCGATCGGCTCCGCCGGCGCCATCGATCTCGCGAGCGCGCATCGCTTCGCGCGCCGTGTCCTCGGTTCGCGCGCCGAGTGGCGCGAGATCCTGCTCGCGGCACCCGACGGCACGCCGCTGTTCAGCACCGCCCGCGAGTTCGGCGCGCCGTTGCCGCCGGTCGCGGAACCGAAGAGCTTCGCCGAGGTCGCCCGCATCGAGGAACCGGTCGTCGGCCCGCTGACGCGCGGCCCGCTCGGCAACCGCGGCGTTCCGGTGCGCGTCCCGGTCCTGCACGACGGTCAGGTCCGTTACGTGCTCACGGCGGTCGTCCGGCCCGAGACGATCCTGCGCGTCGTCAACCAGGAGCGCGTGCCGGAGGACTGGATCGTCTCGGTCTTCGATGCCAACAACGCCCGCGTCGCGCGCTCGCGCGAACAGGAACGCTACGTCGGCGGTCCGCCCGCCCCGACCCTGCTCGCTCTGATGAACATCGGCAAGGGTGACGAGGTCATCGGCCCGACGTCGACGATCGAAGGGGAGCTCGTCTACACGGCCATCGCGCGCGTTCATGCGACTCGCTGGACCGTCGCCCTCAGCGTCCCGGCGACCGTCCGCTCGAGCGCGCTGCGCGATTCGGCGCTCGCCTACGGCGGCGGCATCCTGCTCTCGCTCGGCATCGGCGGCATCGCGGCGTGGCGTGTCTCGCGCAGCGTCGCGAGCCCGATCGCGCGCCTGCGCGATGCCGCGCTGGCGCTCGGCCGCGACGAGCCGGTACGCGGCGCCGACGCCGACGTGATCGAGGTCGAGGCGGTCTCGGACGCGCTCGTCGCCGCGGCGGCGCTGCGCAAGCGGAACGAGGCCGAGCGCGAGCTGCTGCTCGACGCCGAGCGCGATGCCCGCGCGGGTGCCGAGAAAGCGCAGGCGCACCTGCAGCAGCTCGTCAGCGCAGGCGCGCTGCTCTCGCGCTCGCTCGAGGAGCGGACGACACTGACCGCGATCGGCTCGGTGATCGTGCCGGACATCGCCGACATCTGCCGCATCGACCTGCTCGACAAGGACGGCGTGCTGCAGCCAAAGCTGACCCACCACGTCGACCCAGAGCGCGAGGCGGCGCTGCTCGAGTTCGTGCGCGACCACGTGTCGATGCCGGCGCCCGGCTCGTTCGCGTGGGCCGTGGCGACCGGCAAGACCTTCCTCGCCAACCTCGAGCCGAGCCAGCTCGATTCCTCTGTCGATCGGGATCTTCGTGCGTTCGCGCGCGACTTCAACCTGCGCGCGGTGTGCGTCGTGCCGCTCGTCGCGCGCGGCCGGACGATCGGCGCGATGTGCGCGTTGCAGGCCGAGTCGGGGCGTCTCTTCAGCGAGGCGGATGGTGCGCTCGTCGTCGAGCTCGCGCAGCGTGCCGCGCTGGCGCTCGACAACGTGCGCCTGTTCGGCGAGTCGCGCGCCGCGCTGCGCGAGGCCGAGGTCGCGAACCGCGCCAAGGACGAATTCCTGGCGATGCTCGGCCACGAGCTGCGCAACCCGCTCGCCCCGATCGTCACCTCGCTCGAGGTCATGGCGCGCCGCGAGGCCCCTGCCGACGGTCGCGAGCGCCTCATCATCGAGCGCCAGGTCGCGCATCTCTCGCGCATGGTCGACGACCTGCTCGACGTCTCGCGCATCGCCTCGGGCAAGATCGAGCTGCGCCAAGAGCGAGTCGACCTGCGCGACGTGATCACGCGTGCGCTCGAGCTCACCGAGCCGGCGCTGCATGGGCGCGGCCGCGCGCCAGAGGTTTGCTGCGCCGACCACCCGGTCTGGGTGAGCGGCGACCCGATCCGGCTGACGCAGGTGGTGTGCAACCTGGTTACCAACGCGGCCAAGTTCTCGATGCCCGAGCAGCGGATCGCGATCGAGTTGCGCCGGGCGGGCGACCATGCGCAGCTCTCGGTCGTCGACGAAGGTGCGGGAATTCCCGCCGAGCTGCTGCCGCACGTCTTCGACCGCTTCGTCCAGGGCGAGCAGGCGCTGCAGCGGGCGAGCGGCGGCCTCGGCCTCGGCCTTGCGATCGCCAAGAACCTGGTCGAGCTGCACGGCGGCACCATCACCGCCGAGAGCGCCGGCGCCGGACGCGGCGCACGCTTCACGCTGACCTTGCCGGTGGTCGAGTCGCCGGCGATCGCGCCGGCCGCGGCGCCAGAGCATCCGGATGCTCTGGCGCGGCCGGTGCGCATCCTGATCGTCGACGACAACGAGGACGCCGCGCACTCGCTCGCGCTCGTCCTGCGCCTCGAAGGCCACGAAGTCTGCACCGCGCGCGACGGCGAGGAGGCGATCCGCCTGCTCGACGAGTTCGTCCCCGAGGCGGCCGTGCTCGACATCGGCCTGCCGAAGATGGACGGCTACGCGCTCGCAGAGGCGTTGCGCGCCGACCCGCGCACGCGCGCGATCGCGCTGGTCGCGCTGACCGGCTATGGGCGCGGGCCGGACCGGCGCCGTGCGCTCGGCGCCGGCTTCGACGAGCACCTCGTCAAGCCGGTCGAGCTCGACGTGCTGCTGTCCACGCTGCATCGGCTGCTGAGCGGAGCCGCCGCGGCGGTCGGCTGAGCTTGGTGGTGCGGCGGGCGCGCGGCGCGCCGATCAACGGATCGACTGCACGAGCGGCGCCAGATCGAAGCGGCCCGTGGCGGCGAGCATCGGCGCCCACAGGTCGCCGACCTCGGCGACGCGCGCCGGCATGTTGCGCAAGTCGAAGTCCTCGATGCGCGCGCCGGCCTCGAGCTCGTCCCAGGTGATCGGCGCGGAGACGGTTGCAAGCGGGCGCGGCCGCGGCGAGTACGCAGACGCGAGGGTGCGGCCCCACGCGTTCTGGTTGTAGTTGACCAGGACACGGCCCGCCGGCCGCTTGGCGACCTTGTATTCGGCGGTGACCACGTCGGGGCGCAAGGCCGCGATGTCGAGCGCGAAGCGCTTGGCGAAGCGCCAGACGTCCTTCTGCGTCGGCCCGCGCACTATCGCGACGTAGACGTGCAGGCCGCGCGATCCGGTCGTCTTCACGACCGGCTCCATGCCGAGGCCGCGCAAGCCGGCGCGCACGAGCTGCGCGGTCTCGACCATCCCCGCGTACGTCGCCTCGGGGACCGGATCAAGATCGAAGTGCAGGTAGTCGGGGCGGTCGACGTCGTCGCAGCGCGCATACCACGGGTTGAGGTCGATGCAGCCGAGGTTGACGACCCAGAGCAGCGACGCGAGGTCCTGGATCATCGGGAAGTCGATCACGTTGCCCGACGCGTGCGCGATCGCGCAGGTCTCGATCCACTCCGGGCGCGGCGTCGGCGCGCGCTTCATGAAGAACGGCTCGCCGTTCGCGCCATCGGGGTAGCGCTTCATCACCATCGCGCGCTCGGCGAGGTGCGGCAGCAGGACGTGGGCGACGTCGGCGTAGTACTGCAGCAGGTCGCGCTTGGCGATGCCGAGCTCGGGCCAGAACGGCTTGTCGAGGTTGGTGAGGCGGACTTGGCGGTCGCCGATCGCGACCAAGGCATCCTTGCCCGCGGGGATGCGCAGGCCGAACGGCGCCGCGGCGTCGCGCGTCGGCGCCGCCTTCGCAGGTGCCGCGGCGTTACGCGACGGCTTCGACGGGTGATGCTCGCGCGTCGCGGCTCGCTTGTCTTCGCTCATGCAGGCACTTGGGGCGGCCGCGCGCCGGCTCGCTTCGTCGTTCGCAACGACCGGAGGATACCCGCGCCACCGCATAGACTCGCTCGCAGCGGGAGGATGCGATGAAGGACTTCAGGAACCGCCGCTTCGAGACCATCGCCGTGCATGCCGGGCACGGCATCGATCCGGCGACCGGCGCGGTGACCCCGCCGATTCACCTGTCGACGACGTTCGAGCGCGACGCCGAC
>DASXXO010000385.1:0-5514 GCA_036503045.1 Caldimonas sp.
CAGGAGCGCCCCCGCGCGGGTGGGCAAGGTGATCTCGACCTGCATCGTCCGGGTCGCCGGGTCGATCGACGCCGCGGTGCGCGCGACCTCGCCTGCGAAGGTCTGGCCGCGCAGCTCGGCCTGCGTGACGACGACCTTCTGGCACGGCCGCACGAGCTGGGCGTAGGCCTGCGGCACGTTGACGTAGACGCGCAGCGGGTCCATCTGGGTGAGCACGAACAGGGTCTTGCCGCTCGAATCGACGAGGTCGCCGACCTCGACGCTGCGCCGCGTGATCACGCCGTCGAACGGCGCGACGACGCGCGTGAATCCCTGCAGCTGTCTCAGCCGCTGGACGTTGGCGTCGGCGGCCGCCAGGTTCGCCTCCGCCTGCGCCACGGCACTGCGCCGCTCGTCGAGCTCCTGCTGCGAGACGACGTTCTGCTTGCGCAGCCCCTCCCAGCGGTCGACGGTGCTGCGCGTCAGCGCGAGGCTCGCCGCGGCCTGCTGGCGCGCTGCCTCGGCCTGCGAAAGCTGCTGGTCGATCTCGGGCGCTTCGATCAGCGCGAGCAGCTCGCCCTTGGCGACATGGCTGCCGATGTCCTTGGTCCAGCGCTGCACGTAGCCCGCAGCGCGCGCCGCGAGCGGCGCCTGCTGGAAGCCCTGCAGCGTTCCCGGCAGCGCCAGGCTCTGACTGCCTTCGCTCGCGCGTACGACCGTCGTCTTCACGTACGGCGTCGCGCTTTCGCCGACGCCGGCGTCGAGGATGCGCGCGTTCGCCATCCGGCCGAGGATCGTCCGGCCGGCGCCGACGGCGAGCAGCACGAGGACGACGACGGCAGCGATGCGCGCGGCACGGACGACCCGCGCACGCTCGGCCGCAGGCGCCGCGATGTCTTGCCGTTGCACCGGTCCGTCCGCCATCGCTCAAGCCTCCTGCACGACCGCGCCGTGCGCACCTGACCCCGCGCCGTACGCCGCACTGCGACGCACGAGGCGCTCGTGCACTGCGGCGAAGACCACCGGAACGAAGAGCAGCGTCGAGACCGTCGCGAACAGGAGGCCACCGATCACGGCGCGGCCGAGCGGCGCATTCTGCTCGGCGCCCTCGCCGATGCCGAGCGCCATCGGGATCATGCCGATGACCATCGCCAGCGCCGTCATCAGCACCGGCCGGATGCGCGTCGCGCCGGCGTCGCGCGCGGCGAGCACTGGCGACGCGCCTTCCTGCTGGCGCTGGCGCGCGAACGAGACGAGCAGGATGCTGTTCGCGGTCGCCACGCCCATCGTCATGATCGCGCCGGTGAGCGCAGGCACCGACAGCGTCGTGCCGCTGATGAAGAGCATCCAGGCGATGCCGGCGAGCGCCGCCGGCAGTGCGGCGACGATGATCACGGCGTCGATCCACGACTGGAAGTTGACGACGATCAGCAGGTAGACGAGGACGATCGCCACGCCCAGGCCGACGCCCAGGCCGATGAACGAAGCCTGCATCGTCTGCACCTGGCCGCGCAGCGTGATCTGGCTGCCGCGCGGCAGCTTCGCCCGGGCTTCGTCGACGAGCGCCTGCACGCGCGTCGCGACGCTCGCGAGGTCGGTGCCCTGCACGCTGACGTAGACGTCGATCGCGGGCAGGATGTTGTAGCGCGAGACGACCGCCGGCTGGCGCCCCGCCGTCGCCTCGACGAGGTTGCCGAGCAGCTGCGTCGCGCCGGCGCCCGTGCCGGTGGCTGTGCCGCTCGCGACCGGCACGTTGAGGAGCGCGTCGAGGCTGTCGACGCGGTATTGCGGCGTCTGCACCGCGATCGAATAGACGACGCCGTTGGCGGGGTTGAGCCAGAACGCGGGCGCGGTCTGCGAGCTGCCCGACAGCGCCACGAGCACGTTCTGGCCGACGTTCTGCGCCGAGAGCCCCACCTGCTGCAGTCGCGAACGGTCCATCTGCAGGTTGACCGCAGGCGCGTCGAGGCGCTGGTGCACGTGCGCGTCGACGGCGCCCGGGATCTGCCTGATCTGCTTGACGAGCGCGGCCGCGACGGCGGCGTTGCCGTCGAGGTCGTTGCCCGTGATCTGGACGTCGATCGCCGAGGGCAGGCCGAAGTTCAGGATCTGGGTGACGATGTCGGCCGGCTGGAAGAAGAACTCGATGCCGGGGAAGCGCTTCGGGAGCTCCGCGCGCAGGAGGCTCACGAACTCCGCGGTCGGCCGATGGCCTTCCTTCAGCGAGAGCTGGATCTCGCCGTCGAGCGTGCCGATCGTCCCCGCGTTGCTGTAGGAAAGGTTGATGCCGCTGTTCGGCACGCCGAGGTTGTCGAGGATCGTCTCGAGCTGGTCCTTCGGCACGAGCTGGCGGATCGCCGCCTCGACGTCGTCGGCGAGGCGCGCCGTCTCCTCGATCCGGGTCCCGGTCGCAGCGCGCAGGTGCAGCCGGATCTGGCCCGCGTCGACGCTCGGGAAGAAGTCGCGGCCAAGGAACGGATAGAGGCCGCACGAGAGCGCGCAGAAGGCGAGGAAGGCGACGCCGAACACGCCGCGCTTGGCGAGCAGGCTCGAGAGGACGACGGTGTACGCGCCGCGCACGCGCTCGAACTGACGATCGAACGCGCGGTAGACGCGCTGCAATGCGCTCGGCGGCGCGTTGCGCCCGGCATCTGCGCCATGCGAGACGCGCATCAGCAGCATGACCAGCGTCGGCACAAGCGTCCGCGACAGCATGTACGACGCGATCATCGCGATCACCACCGCTTCGGCGAGCGGGACGAAGAGGAACCGCGCGACGCCGGAGAGGAAGAACATCGGCACGAAGACGATACAGATGCACAGCGTCGAGACGAACGCCGGCACGCCGATCTCCCCGGCGCCGACGACGATCGCATCCTCGAGGGGCTTGCCGAGGTGCAGGTGCCGCTCGATGTTCTCGATCGTGACGATCGCCTGGTCGACCAGGATGCCGACCGAGAGCGCGAGGCCGCCGAGCGTCATCAGGTTGAGCGTCTCGCCGAGCATCTGCAGCACCAGGATCGAGGCCAGGATCGAGAGCGGGATGGTCAGCGCGATGATCAGCGTCGAGCGCCAGTTGCCGAGGAAGAGCAGCACCATCGCCGCGGTGAGGGCGGCAGCGATCAGCGCCTCGGTGACGACGCCCTGCACCGCGGCCTTGACGAACACCGACTGGTCGAACAGCGGCGTCACCTTGACGTCGCCGGGAAGCAGCGCCTGCACGCGCGGCAGCAGCGCCTTCAGGTTGGCGACGATGTCCAGCGTCGACGCGCCGCCGTTCTTCAGCACCGACAGCAGCACGCCGCGCGCGCCGTCCTTGCGCACGATGTTGGTCTGCGGCGAGAAGCCGTCGCGCACGTAGGCGACGTCGCGCAGGTAGGTCGTCGTCCCGTTGCTCGTCGTGATCGGCAGGTCGTTGAGGCCGGCGATCGCCTCGGGCGATCCGTTCATGAGGACCGCGTACTCGGTGGCGCCAAACTTGGCCGTGCCCGACGGCAGGATCAGGTTCTGCAGGTTGACCGCGTTGACGACATCGGCCGGGGCGAGACCGCGCGCCTGCAGCGCCTGCATGTCGAGGTCGACCGAGATCAGCCGGTTCTTGCCGCCGTAGGGAAACGGGATCGCGATGCCGGGGATCGTGATCAGCTGCGGGCGGAGGATGTTGATCGCGGCGTCGAACACGGTCTGCTCGGGCAGCGTCTGGCTCGCCATGCCGAGCTGGATCACCGGGATGCTCGACGCCGAGTACTTGATGATGAGCGGCGGCGTGATCCCCGGCGGCAGCTGGCGCAGCTGCGTCTGGGCGATCGCGACGACCTGGGCGATCGCGGTCGGGATGTTCGCGGTCGGCTGGAAGAAGACCTTGATGACGCTGATTCCGGCGAGCGAGGTCGACTCGATGTGCTCGATGTCGCTCACCGTCGTCGTCAGGCTGCGCTCGTTCTGCGCCGAGATCCGCTGGCCCATCTCCGTCGCCGGCAGGCCGTTGTAGTTCCAGATGATCGAGACGACCGGGATGTTGAT
Source organism: Caldimonas sp. (assembly GCA_036503045.1). Lineage (GTDB taxonomy): Bacteria > Pseudomonadota > Gammaproteobacteria > Burkholderiales > Burkholderiaceae_C > Schlegelella_A. The sequence continues at coordinate 4,003 of DASXXO010000385.1, forward strand.
CTCCGGGAAGATGTCGGTCGCCATGTTGAGCAGCGCGAACGGCGTCGCCAGGACGATCAGCATCGCCATCACGATGAACGTGTAGGGGCGCTTCAGCGCAAGCTGGACGATCGACATGAGAGCGGACGCGCGGGCGCCGGGGGCGGCGCCGGAGAGGCGAAACCGTTGATGATATTCAGGGCGCCCGCCAGCCGTCGGCGATGTCTTACCGGAGGCCGCCGGCTTTTCCCACACACCGCGCGCCCGCCCTGCCATAACGTGGCGATTCGAGCGACACTTCGCCGCTCCTTTCACGCGTCCCGAGATCACCATGGCCACGACTACGACAGAAGCACCGAGCCCCGCCACCACCGACGCGGGCGACGACGGCAAGACGGCGGTCCAGAGGCTGCGCGAACAGGCCGACGCGGTCGTCGAGCGGATCCAGCCGCAGATCGCCGCGGTCTCGACCTACGCCCGCAACGAGCCGACCAAGGCGCTGCTCATCTCGGCCGCGGCGGGCGCCGTGCTGATGGGGCTGATCGCCCTGCTCGTCCGATCGAGCACCCGCTCGGCGGTGTCGTCGGCGGGCGCCTCGGCGATGGCGGCGATCCGCGACGCCGCGCTCGATCTCGCCGACAGCGCGCAAAGCATGGCCGAGGATGCGCTCGACGCCACGCACAAGCGTGCCAGCGCGGCAATGGACGCGACCCGCAATCGTGCCGCCTCCGCGCTCGGTGCGACGCAGGAGCGCGCCGCCGCCGCTGCCGACACGGTCTCCGAGTCGGTCGCCGACGCCTGGAAGAAGGTGCGCGATCAGGCGGCGCCGGTGATCGAGAAGGTCAAGCCGAAGGTCGAGGCGGCGACGGCCTACGTGAAGGAAGACCCGGCGCGCACCGCGCTCGGCCTCGCCACTGCCGGCGCGATCATCGCCGGCCTGATCGCCCTCGCGCGCTCGTCGCAGGACGACAGCAGCCGCTGAGGCGACCGCGCGCCGCGCGATCGCGGCGTATAACGAGGAGCCGCCACCCGGAGCGACCGGAGGTTCCGTGTACGTTCGCAACGCCTGGTACGTCGCCTGCACGCCCGACGAGATCGCCGCCGCCCCGCTCGGCCGGACGATCTGCGGCAACCGCGTCGTGTTGTTCCGCGCCGAGGACGGCGCGGTCGCTGCGCTCGAGGACTTCTGCCCGCACCGCGGCGCGCCGCTCTCGCTCGGCAAGGTGCGCGACGACGGCCGCATCGTCTGCGGCTACCACGGCCTCGTGATGGGCGGTGACGGCCGCTGCGTCTCGATGCCGGGCCAGCGGGTGCGGCCGACGATCAAGTCGTATCCGACGATCGAGCGCTACGGCTTCGTCTGGGTCTGGCCGGGCGACAAGAGCCAGGCCGATCCCGCGAAGCTGCACCGGCTGCCGTGGGCCGAGAACCGCCGCGACTGGGTCTACGACGGCGGCCTCTACCACGTCAACTGCGACTACCGGCTGATGATCGACAACCTGATGGATCTCACGCACGAGACCTACGTGCACG
>DASXXO010000386.1:0-2909 GCA_036503045.1 Caldimonas sp.
GCGCTCACGAGCGCACGCTCGCGTCCCGGAGCGATGCGCACGTTCAGGTAGACAAAGGCGCGGTCGGCCGCGCCGTCGGCGACGGCGAACGCGTGGGCGGGATAGGCAAGGACGCGCGTGCCGCCGATCGGAAAGACGCGCGCGCCCGCGCCGTCGCGCTGCTCGATGATCACTTCGGCGAGCGCCTTGCAGAGCGCGCCGACCCGCGCCTCGGGGTCGAGATTCGCGGTGTAGTGAATGACGACGTGTGGCATGGCCGGCTCCTATTGGATCGACATCGTCGCCACCGTGCAGCCGACCGAGAAGATCGGGATCGGGGCGTAGAAGCGGAGCTCGCCCTGCCCCCGCGCTGCGGCCGCGACGGCGATGAAGGTGCGGATCTCGAATCCGCCCTGGCCGGCATCGCGGTAGGTCTGGGCGTCGCTGTAGTCGAGCAGCGCCGCGCGATCGTTGCGCGACCAGCGGGTGAGGAAATCGCGGTCCCAGGGTTCGTTGATCCTCCCCGAGTCGGGCGTCGCCGGCCAGTGCGAGATGCCGCCCGTGCCGACGAGCGCGATCCGCTCCGGCAGCGCATCGCAGGCGCGCCTGAGCGCCTCGCCGAACGCCCACGTGCGCTTGAGCGGCGTCAGCGGCGGCCCCTGGCAGTTGATGTTGGCGGGGATCACGGGCAGGTCGAAGCGCGGCGTCAGGAAATGGAGCGGCACCATGATGCCGTGGTCGAACTTCCATTCCTCGGCGAACGCCACGTCGACGTCCTCCATGACAGCGGCGATGAGTCGACGCGAGAGGTCGGCGTTGCCCGGGATGCGCGTGCGCGCGATGCCGAGCCAGCCCGGGTCCTCGATCGGGCCCTCGTAGTGGTCGGCCATGCCGAGCGCGTATGCCGGCATGTTGTCCATGAAGAAGTTCGCGAAGTGCTCGGCCGCGACGATCACGAGCGCATCGGGACGCGACGCGCGGAGCGACTCGCCGAGCTGACGCATCGCCGCATGCAACGCGTCCTTCAATGCCGGATCAGCGAGATGCGAGCGCCCCGTGATGCCCGGGGCATGGCTGCAGACAGCGGCAAAGACCAGGCTCATCGCTTCGTTCTCACAGGCCTGCGACCTTGGCGTCGGTCGACGTCGTCATCGCGTAGATGCCGGCGCGCACCGGGCCGTGCCGGCGCACCCCTTCGCGCATCGCCTCGATGTAGTCGACCCACGGCATGCCGAGCAGCGCGGCGAAGTGCATCAGCAGCTGGCCGTTCGAGCCGAGCACGTAGAGCTTGCCGACGTCGCCTTGAAGGATGGCCCGGCGCTCTTCGGCGTCGAGCTCGTAGTCGTCGAGCAGCGCGGGCAGATCTTCGCGGTAACGCTTCTGCACTGTCAGGTCGCGGTTGAGCTGGAAGAGCAGCTTCTGCGTTGCGTACAAGCTCATCACGCTCCCCACTTCGGAATGTGGTGGTCCGTGATGCTCACGCAGACGTTCTTCGGCTCGCAGAACACCTCGAAGCTCCAGGTGCCGCCTTCGCGCCCGGTCCCCGACGCCTTGCTGCCGCCGAACGGCTGGCGCAGGTCGCGCACGTTCTGGCTGTTGACGAAGCACATCCCGGCCTCGACCGCGGCGGCGACGCGATGCGCGCGGCCGAGATCCTTCGTCCATACATAGCTCGAGAGACCATAGGCGATGTCGTTCGCCTGCGCGATCGCGTCGGCCTCGTCGTCGAAAGCGATCAGGCACGCGACCGGCCCGAAGATCTCCTCCTGCGCGATGCGCATGCGGTTGTCGACGTCGCCGAACACGGTCGGCAGCACGTAGTTGCCGGCGCGCTGCGCAGCGGGAAGCTCCGGCGCGTCGAGGCCGCCGCAGAGCAGCGTCGCGCCCTCCTCGCTGCCGAGCGCGATGTAGCTGCGCACCTTCTCGAGGTGGCCGCGGCTGATCATCGGCCCGACGATCGTCTTCTCGTCGAGCGGATCGCCGACGCGGATCCGGCGCGCGCGCTCGACGAAGCGCGCCGCGAACTCGGCCATCAGCGAGCGCTCGACCAGGATGCGCGAGCCCGCCGTGCAGCGCTCGCCGTTGTTCGAGAAGATCATGAAGATCGCCGCGTCGAGCGCGCGCTCGAGGTCGGCGTCGGCGAAGACGACGAACGGGCTCTTGCCGCCGAGCTCCATCGAGAACTTCTTCAGCCCCGCGGTCCGGACGATGCGGTTGCCGGTGCGGGTCGAGCCGGTGAACGAGATCGCGCGCACGTCGGGATGGGCGACGAGCGCCTCGCCCGCCTCGCCGCCGAAGCCGTGCACGACGTTGAGCACGCCCGCCGGCACCCCGGCCTCGAGCGCGAGCTCTGCGAGGCGCGCCGCGGTGAGCGGCGCCAGCTCGCTCATCTTCAACACCGCGGTGTTGCCGAGCGCGAGGCAGGGCGCGACCTTCCACGTCGCGGTCATGAAGGGCACGTTCCAGGGCGAGATCAGCGCGCACACGCCGACCGGCTGATAGAGCGTGTAGTTGAGGTGCGTCGGCGTCGGATACGTGTGGCCGTCGACCCGCGTGCAGATCTCGGCGAAGTAGTGGAAGTTGTCGGCCGCGCGCGGCACGAGCTGCTTCCTGGTCTGTGCGATCACCTGGCCGGTATCGCGCGTCTCGGTCTCGGAGATCTCCGGCACGTTTGCGGCGATGAGGTCGCCGAGCTTGCGCATGAGCCCGGCGCGCTCCGGAGCCGGCTTGCTCGCCCATGCCGGGAAAGCCGCCTTCGCCGCAGCGACGGCAGCGGCCACCTCATCGGCGCCGCCGCGCGCCACTTCTGCCAGCACTTCCTGCGTGGCCGGGTTCACGGTCTCGAAATAGTCGCGACCCTCCACGGCTCGTCCGCCGATGAGATGCTGGATTCGCATTCGTCTTCCTCGTGTCTGTGAAGTCAGCGCCCG
>DASXXO010000387.1:0-4644 GCA_036503045.1 Caldimonas sp.
ACGCCGGCGAGCGCGAGGCCGAGCGCGCCGCCGAGCCCGGCGGCGACGGCCCCGAGGCGGGCGAGCCGAACGCGATCGACGGCGCCGCCGAGTTCGGCGGCACCGACCGCGACGACTGGGAGAACGGCACCGAGCGCGAGGACTTCGACGGCATCCGCGAGACGCCGGGTGCAGTGCGGACCAACAACGACTTCGACGACGGCCAAGAGGGCGAGCGCGACGCCATCGCGCAGAGCCTGCAGGACCACCTCCGCAGCCAGCTCGCCGGCATGCGCCTCGCGCCCGCCGACGCCGCCGCGGTGCTCGTCCTGATCGACTCGCTCGACGACGACGGCTACCTGGCCGACCCGCTCGAGGAGATCGCCGCGCGCCTGTTCGCCAGCGGCCTCTTCTCCGATCTCGGGCCGCTCGACGACGACGACGGCGGCGGCGATCCGCACGAGCCGCTCGTCGCGCAGCTGCGCTGCGCACTGCGCTACCTGCAGAGCATGGAGCCGACCGGCGTCGGCGCGCGCGACCTCGCCGAGTGCTTGACGCTGCAGCTGCGCGCGCAGCCGCGCTCGGAGGCGCAGGCGATCGCGATCATCGTCTGCAAGGGCCACCTGCCGCTCCTCGCCCGGCGCGACCTGAAGAAGCTGATGGCAGCGACCGGCGCCGACGAGGCACTGCTGCGCGAGGCGCAGGCGCTGATCGTCGCGCTCGAGCCGAAGCCGGCGCGGCCGTTCGCGCGCGCCGAGGCGAACATCGTCGTTCCCGACGTCATCGTCCAGCGCTCGGGACGGAGCTGGAAGGTCCAGCTCAACCCCGACGTGATGCCGAAGCTTCGCATCAACGACCTCTACGCGAGCGCGATCCGCCAGCACCGCGGCAGCAGCGGGCTCAACGGGGCGGGGCCCGGCCTCAACGCGCGCCTGCAGGAGGCGCGCTGGTTCGTGAAGAACATCCTGCAGCGCTTCGACACCATCCAGCGCGTCTCGCAGGCGATCGTCGAGCGCCAGAGGAGCTTCTTCACGCACGGCGCGATCGCGATGAAGCCGCTCGTCCTGCGCGAGATCGCCGACGAGCTCGGCCTGCACGAGTCGACGATCTCGCGCGTCACGACCGCCAAGTACATGGCGACTCCGTTCGGCACCTTCGAGCTCAAGTACTTCTTCGGCTCGTCGCTCGGCACCGATGCCGGCGGCACCGCGTCGAGCACCGCGGTGCGCGCGCTGATCCGCCAGATCGTCGCGGCCGAGGACCCGGCCAAGCCGCTTTCCGACAGCCAGATCTCGCAGATGCTCGACGAGCAGGGCATCCACGTCGCGCGCCGCACGGTCGCCAAGTACCGCGAGGCGCTCAAGATCGCGCCGACGCAGCTGCGCAAGGCGATGTAGCGACGCGATGGCGCTGCGGCGGTTCAGGGCGGAGGAGAGGCCGCCGCCTGCGAACGCGATCTCGGCCCGGTCGAAGGCGATCAGCGGGCCGAGTTCGTAGACGTTGCGATCACCGTCGTCGTACAGCGCCACCGAGGTCGACCGGTTGAGCGAAGCGCTCGCCAGCTTGGACGGCAACGGCCCCCCCCGGCGCCGGGCTGACCGTCTGCGGGCTGAATATCGGCGGGTTGCCGATCGCCGGGCCGACAATCGGCACCTCAGGGTCGGGCGCACCGTGCGCGGCCGGGTGGCGAAGCGGCCGCGCCGACGATCAGCCAGACTGCGGGCTTCGTCTGCATCGTGATTGCCACGGGACCTCCGCGCGTTCGCCTCCGATCGCCACCCAACGTCCTCTCCGGCATCGCTCTTGACGCCTGCTCGCCTTCGGTCGCTTCCGCCCACCCGCCATCCTCCCGCGCCGATGCCGCTGCCCCTGTTCCTCCCCTGTGCCGCCGGCGCCGAGGCGCTGCTCGACGCCGAGATACGCGCGCTCTTGCCCGGGGCCGAGGTGCGGTCGACGCGCGGCGGTGTCGCCCTCGCCGGCGACCCGCGCGAGGTGATGTTCCTCAATCTCGAGAGCCGGCTTGCGCAGCGGGTGCTGATCGAGGTCGCCGAAGGACCGTACCGCGACGAGAGCGATCTGTATGCGCTGGCGCGCGCGGTCGCCTGGTCGGAGTGGATCACCCCGCGCCAGACGCTGCGCGTCGACACGACCGCGCAGCGCAGCCCGCTCAGGAGCCTCAACTTCGCCGCGCTGCGCGTCAAGGACGCCGTCTGCGACCGGATGCGGGACGACCACGGCGAGCGGCCGAACGTCGACACCGCGCGTCCCGACCTGCAGATCGTCCTCCACGCGGGCGCTGAACGCGCCGCGGTCTACGTCGACAGCTCGGGCGAGTCGCTGTTCAAGCGCGGCTGGCGCGCCGACCAGGGCGAAGCGCCGCTCAAGGAGACCCTCGCCGCGGCGATGCTCGCCGCCGCCGGCTGGCGTGGCACGCCCGGCAACGGCGGCGCGCTGCACGACCCGTGCTGCGGCTCGGGGACGATCGCGATCGAGGCGGCGCAGATCGCGATGGGCCTCGCGCCCGGGCGACTGCGCCGGTTCGCGTTCGAGCGCTGGCTCCCGTTCGCCGACGCTGCGCGCCGCGCCGAATGGCAGCGCCTCAAGACCGACGCCGCGGCGCGCGTCCGCGCCGCGCAGGTGCCGATCTTCGCGAGCGATATCTCGTTTCGCATGGTCGACTTCGCGCGTCGCAACGCCGAGCGCGCCGGCGTCGCCGCAGCCATCGTCTTCCACGGCGGCGATGCGCTCGAGCGCCCGGCGCCGGCGCTGCCGCCCGATCTGCCGGGAACGCTGATGGTGAATCCGCCGTACGGCGAGCGCATCGAGGTCGCGGGCAAGGCGCGGCGCGTCGCGATGTCGACCGAGCGCGATGTGCCGAGCGACTTCTTCGCCCGCCTCGCCGCCCACTGGAAGCGCGCGTACACCGCGCATCCGGCGGGCTGGACCGCCTGGATCCTCAGCCCCGACCCGCGCCTGCCGAGCGCGATGCGCCTGAAGGAGTCGCGCCGCGTGCCGATGTGGAACGGGCCGATCGAGTGCCGCCTGTTGCGCTTCGATCTCGTCGCCGGATCGGCGCGCGGGGCTACGAAGCCGGCGGCGCCCTGAGGTCAGCGCGACCACGCACTGCGAACCACGCGAGCCAGGCGAGCGGCGCGGTGTCGGCGCGCAGGATGCGCGGGCCGAGGTTGACGCGGACGAACCCGCATTCGACCGCGGCGCCCTCCTCGCCGGGATCGAGGCCGCCTTCGGGGCCGCTCAGAACGACGATGCGCCCGCCCCGCGGGTCGCTCTCCGTCCCGAGCGCATCCGCGGCGTCGCGCGCCGACGCGTCGATGCTCAGCACGAAGCGCCGCACCAGCTCGCCGCCGCCGAGCGCTGCCAGCCAAGCCGCGAGCGTCGCGATCGGCAGCACCTCGGCGACACGCGCGCGGCCGCATTGCTCGCTCGCCGCAGCGGCGATCGCCTGCCAGTGGCGGCGTCTTGCCCCGGCACGCTCGCCGGCCAGGCGCACGACCGAACGCGCGCTGACGAGCGGCTGGATCGCCGCCGCGCCGAGCTCGCCTGCCTTCTCGACCAGCGCGTCCATGCGATCGTTTGCCGGCACGCCGACCGCCAGCGTGACATGGCAGGCGAGTTCGCGCTCGATCGCCACCGGCGCGCCGAGGCGGACTTCGACGCGGCTGCGGCCGATCGAGACGATCTCGCTCGGCCAGTCGGCACCGTCGTCGCCGTTGAAGAGCGTGACGGAGCTGCCCGGCTGGAGCCGCAGCACCTGCACGTGGCGCGTCGCCTGCGCCGGCAGCACGACGATGCGCCCGGGGGCGAGCGGCTCGGCGACGAAGATGCGCGGCGGCGCGCTCACAGCCGCGACCGCCACGCGAGCAGGCGGCGCAGCCAGCGCTGCGCGACCCCGGTCGCGCCCCTGGCGGCGCGCCAGATCGCCGAGCGTTGCAGCGCCGCTTGGACGCGGTCGCGGGTCGCGCGCCACCAGCCGATGCAGCGCGCGAACCAGGGGAAGGTCATGAGCTGCGGCTCGACGAGGATGAAGAGCCGGCCGACGACCGCCGTACCGACGACCTTGGCCGCGACGATGAGCCCGATGCCGAGCGTCGAGTGCCCTGCCTGGATCAGCCAGAGCGCGAACAGCTTGAGCGGAACGAGCGGCAGCGCCTGAACGATGAAGAGCAGAAGCGCGACGCGCCGGGGCGCGTTCTTGATCCTCCGCTCTAGCGCGGCGAGCGGCGGCCAGCGCGCGATCGCCGCCGCGAGCGCTGTCAGCGGGACCCAGCCCCACTCCTCGACGAAGATGATGAGGACGGCGACAAGGAGGAGGACGAACCGAAACGGGCTCCACAGTGCCGCCGCGATCCTGCGGCCGAGGCCGCGCGCCGGCGTTTCCGGCGCGGTCACGGGGTCACCCGCCGTAGAGCGTCTTTCGCGCCTCGGCGGCGGCGCCTTCGCCCTTGCGCTCGCGGATCTGCTCGATCACGCGCTGGGCGACGTCGCGCAACTCCTCGATCGTCGACGCCTTGTCCACCGCGAGCGTGAGGGTGAATCCGCGCAGGCCGAGCTGGCTCGAGATCAGCTTGGTGAGAGCAGCGGTGAACTCGCTGTAGTCGAGCGACCTGTTCTCGAGCGGTAGCGGGATCGTCGGCCGCGTCGTTT